>JAISNF010000151.1 GCA_031276415.1 Planctomycetaceae bacterium | reverse complement strand
TATCACGGAATTTCTACACTAAACTGAGACGCTATTGAATAAATACAAATTTTTCTTCTCTGTGCTCTCTGTGTCCTCTGTGGTTAATAAAAATAAATCTGTGGTTTTTAGAAGTTCCCTAATGAATTTTTTAGAAATACTTCATTGGCATATTACAAAAAATTACGGATAAAAAATCCGGCAAGTATTGAACCTTATTGAGAAATTGTTAAAATAATTTCCCAATGTTCCAATTATTTTTCTTTGTTTTGCTTTTAATGTGAGAATAATTTTCGAGAAATAAGTTTCGCAAGTGATTTTCAATGAAAAGCAAAATAAAGTCTGCCAAATTGTAAACTGTTTCGGAGGAACCCAACAATGGCAAAACGTAAACCAAATACTTTCCCCAAACTCCATAACGCAACATGGCCAGGTGTTGTCGGTAAAGGAGGATCGGATGTTGACCCAATTATTGATCTCGATACCATGCTCCGTTTGACAACGGACGCCGAAGTGGACGGCGTTAAATTTGATGGCTTTGACCTGTTTCTGAATAATCCCCATTTCGATATTGATTCGTCAGATAGCAACATCAAAAAACTGGCGGAAAAAGCACAATCGCTTCATCTTGAAATTGGAACGGTTGTTGCTCCGGTGTGGGACGGCGGTTCCGCAATAGGAAATGAAACAGAACGCAAAAAGTTTTTGACACAAGTAAAAAAGGCTTGCCGAATTGCATCCGAACTCCGTAAAATCGGTGTTCGTCCGAATGGTTGTATTCGGATTGATACATCAGCAAGTGTTACAGAATGGGCAAAAGACCCGGAAGGAAATCAAAAATTAATCGCCAAAACATTTACCGAAGCCTGTGAAATTGCGGCTCAGTTTGACGAAGTTTTGGCTTGTGAAGGCGAAATTTGTTGGGGCGGCATTCACAGTTGGAAACGAATGCTCCAAATTCTTGAAATGGTTGATCGACCGCAAACTCTTGGTTTTCAAGCGGATATGTCTCATACATTGCTTTACATGCTCGGTTACAATGCGCCGGAAGACCGATTGTTGCCGGAAAATTTTGACTGGAACGATAAAGCAGTTTTTGATGCGGCTTACCGTAAAATGACGAATGCGTTACGGCATTGGACTGTCGATTTGCATATTGCGCAAAATGACGGTACGGTTTTCGGCAGCGGTGATCACGATAAAACCGGTCGCCATTGTTTGGCAAAAGACCCAAACGGCAAACTCGATATCACTTATTACGCCGGTTTTTGGCTCAAAGACGAAGACGGATTGACCAAACGGTTTAACCACATTTGTTGGGACGGTTGCATGTTTCCCAATACCGTGATGATGAACCCACAAACATGGAACGATATTCTCGGTGCCATGTTGAATGTCCGAAATGAATACGGCTGGAAATAAATAACCGAACACAAACCAATAATGTACATTGGTTTGTGTTGCGATTATTGGTCAATTTGTTTCTGATAATTTTTGTTGAAAATTAAATTAAAATCGGTGTTTGTGTTTTTTGTTAATGGAATTTCTAAAAAGGAATCTTTTACTTGAAAAATATTTGTAAGTCTTTAATTTTAAGGACAAATGTAAAAAGGAAGAGTTTTTTTGGAAGTTCTTTTTTAATCAATCAATTACTTTTACAAAAAGAAAAATGACTATGAAATTCAAATTATTAACCTGTTGTGTTTTATCATTGTTTGTTTTGCCGGTTTTTGTTTCCGTTTTGATTTCGGCGGAACCGGTTGGAACGAGTAAATCATTTCGTGGACCGGTTGGTTTGGTTGTTTATTCTTTACGCAATCAGATCAAAGAAAGCGGAGTTGTTGCTTTGGATTTTGCCAAAGAACAAGGTTTTGTCGAAGTCGAAATCGGTTTGGACAATCATTACGGTTTGACGCAAGAGCAAATGAAGGAGGCTCTGAAACAACGCGGATTAAAACCGATTGGTGCGCACGCCGGATACGATTTTCTTTTGAAGCAAACCGACAAGGCGGTAGAAATAGCGAATGATTTGGGCGTTAAATATGTTGGAGTTGCTTGGGCTCCTCACAAAAAACCGCTTGACGAAGCCCAGACATTAAAAATTGCCGAAGATTTTAATACTATCGGAAAACGTCTTAAAGAAAAGGGAATTCAATTTTACTATCACAATCACGGTTACGAATTTTATCCGTACAAAAACGGGGAAACGTTATTTGATTTATTGGTTCAAAAAACGGATGCTGATTGTGTCAAATTTGAGATGGATGTAATGTGGACGATTTTCCCTGGTCAAGACCCTGTTCAATTATTGAAAAAATATCCTGACCGTTGGATTTTGATGCATTTAAAAGATTTAGCCAAAGGAGTTGAGGGCAATCTTAGTGGCGGAACCGATACGAAAAATGATGTGGCGTTGGGGACTGGTCAGGTGGATTATCCTGCTGTGTTGAAGGCGGCGCAGGAAATCGGGGTGAAACATTATTTTATTGAAGACGAGAGTTCGGATGTTCTCAAACAAATTCCGCAAAGTCTGAAATATCTTTCCGGTATTGAATTTTGACTTTTGTGTTTGACCTTGTAT
Source organism: Planctomycetaceae bacterium (assembly GCA_031276415.1). Taxonomy (GTDB): domain Bacteria; phylum Planctomycetota; class Planctomycetia; order Pirellulales; family Thermoguttaceae; genus WRKP01. Next base: position 4,662 of record JAISNF010000151.1, on the reverse strand, counting down.
ATTTGACCTTTGTCTTGTATGGGAGCGATGCGTTACGGAATTTTTGGCGGGGCTTTTGATCCGATTCATTTTGGTCATCTTTTGCTGGCGGAGAGTTGTCTTTGTCAAGCGAATTTAGACCGGATTGTGTTTGTGCCGACAGGAGTTTCGCCGCATCGTTCAGGCAAAGGAACATATCATGTTTCCGGCGAAGACCGTTTTAACATGATTGAATTAGCCGTCATTGATTGTAACGAATTTCTGGTCAGCCGTTACGAGATTGATCGGAGTGAACCGAGTTATACGGTTGAAACGCTTCGATATTTCAAAAAAACGTTTGCTTTGGCGGAGCCGGAGTTGTTTCTTTTGATGGGTTCGGACATGTTCAATGATCTTCCGAATTGGCGTGATGTTCGCGAGATTTTGCAACTTGCCGTACCGTTGGTGGCGCAGCGTCCTGATTTGCCGTTACCGTATTTTGAAGCGTTGAGCAGTTTTCTTCCTCAGGAATATTTGGACAAAATCCGAAACAATATTATACAAATGCCGCCGATAGGTTTTTCTTCCACACATATCCGAAACAAAATTTCCTGCGGTGAAAGTATTCGTTTTTTGGTTCCGAAAAATGTAGAGGCATATATTAAATCACATAAACTATACGGAAACTTCTAAAAATCACAAATTTATTTTTGTGTAACCACTTTATTAACCACAGAGAACACAGAGTTCACAGAGAGGAAATTTTTGTAATCATTCACGGAGAATAAGTTTGAATCGTAGAGACGCAATGCATCGCGTTTCTACGTTACGGCTGATTGTTTTAAATTGCCCCGTTGGGGCATTTCCAATGTAGCCGGCGGTTTTAACCGCCGGAACTTAAATAACGTTTCGATTCCAATTAAAAATCTCTGTGTTCTCTGTGGTTAACAAATCTGTGGTTAAATAAAAGTCATACGATAATTAGTGATGTTGTGAACGGATGCGGGTTTTCCATTGTTGCCATTGTGGGTTTTGCGGATCGAGTTTGATGATTCGGTCAAGAATTGCTAATGCTTGTGATGTTGCGTTTCGTTGCAGATAGGAAACAGTTAAAGCGTACAAAAAAGTAATATTTTGCGGTTCCGATTGGATAATGTCCGATAATTCTTTTTCCGCTTCGTCATGCCGTTTTAATTGGAGCAACAATAAACCAAGATTATATCGAACACGGTTTCGGGTTGCGGTTTGTCCGGTTGCTGTTTCAAGATTATTCGATGCCCGACGAAGCATCGCCGCCGCTTCTTCTGGACGTTGAAGTTCCGCAAGCAACAAACCAAGCGAATAAGCCGTATTACCGTTTTCCGGTTCAATTCGTAACGCTTCCCGAAACTCTTTTTCCGCCGCAATATTGTTACCGCGTTCATGATACAACATTGCCAGATTTATTCGTGACGGTAAAAAATCGCTGTCGATTTCAAGCGATTGACGATAATATTCCAAAGTTGTTGCGGTTAAACGTTCAATTAACGGCAACGCTGTTTTTTGGGCTTCGTCAACCGCTGAAGACGAAGAATCTTGAACAGCCGCTTCCAGCCAGCGATTCACTTCGTTAATTTTGGAAGCTGCAAGATCGTGTTCCAAAACCGCAAGATTCAAATAAGCCGCCGCCTGATCATTATCAACATTTTGAACTGTAACATATTCCTGTTTGGCTTTTTCGAACGATTTTTTTACATTATCATCTGTTATTGTAAACGCCGTTCTTGCTAAAACTCTTGCCGTTTCTGTACGTACTGCCAAAACCGGATCATTGAGCAACGGCGTCAGATATTTCAGTTTCACATTATCCGGTTGTGCCGCCAATGCGCTCAATGACGCAAACCGAACCCATAAATCCGTATCATTTAAACCGTCCACACACACTGAAAAAATTTCATCCGTCTGGTCATTGGGAATACGGCTCAACAATGTAATTGCACCGGCTCGAATTACAGGACGAAATTCTTTGTTTCCCTTATCGCGAACAACCTTTAATAATTTTTGTACTGCAATTGGATCATCTCTTCTTCCGGCGGCAATTGCCAACGCATAATGATCTTCGGTAGGCCAAAGATCGCTGTATCCAACGGAAGTTTTACGTTTTTCGGCATACCAACGATCAATATGATCTCTTGCCCATTCCAATGTTTCGCCTTTATTTTTATCACGATGGCAAATCGAACAGGCATTGGGAACTCCGGCTGCAAGCGTCAACGCCGGACTCGGTTTCCGAATACTGTGATCACGCCGCGGATCAACAACCATGTAAGTTGATTGCGGAAAATGACACTCGACACATTGTGTTCCGGGTTTGGCGGTGTTCGGATGAAAATGATGTTTTATCGTGTCGTAAATTGACGGCGAATGACATTGCGTACAAAGCCGGTTGCCCTGAAACTTTAATTCCAGCGAATGCGGCTCATGACAATTCGTACAACTAACACCTTTATCGTGCATTTTCGATTGCAAAAACGATCCGTATTCAAACGCTTCTTCAAGCAATTGCCCGTCAGGATAATAAATGGGCATGTCAACCGATTCGGGAATAAACCAATCAGCGGCGGGAATTTCCGGCGGTTTGGGACCTTTACGTAACAAACGGCGGCGGGCATGACAAAACACACAACTCTGAACAATTTCCGTTCCGCCCGCATTGGTCAACGAAAAAACTTCTGTCGGAATTTCCGATTTCCAATTGGTTGTCAAGACATATTTTTCCGCTGTTTCAACATGTTTTCCGCAAGGACCATGACAAGACTGGCAACCGACACGGAGTTCTGTAAAAGTTGTACGATATTCTTTTGTTTTCGGATCGAAATTTTTGTACAAATTAGTCGTATGACAATCGGCGCACATTCGGTTCCAATTTTGTAACGATGTTGTCCAGTGTAACGGATCGCCTTTGGGAATCTGTTCTTTGGGATAAAGATGAAACCAACGTTTTTCAATTGAATCCCACGCAACCGGCAACGCCTGAAGCCGTCCGCCGTTTGTTTCCACTAAATATTGTTGCAGCGGACGGTTGCCAAGCGTAAAACGAACTTCAAACGTTCCAATATCAGTATCAACCATAAATTTGTTTTCGTTACGGAACATGCGAAAATGTGTTCCGAATTTTGTTGTGATAAAACCGTCTTCAACAAGTTTGCCGATCACACGAACAATTTTATCTTGCGCAACAGCAATATCGCCGGGGCGTTGAAACCGTAACAATTTCTGAAATTCCAATTCGGCGTCAAATTCCTGACGTTGTATTGCGGACATATTTTGCCGTAACTGTTCGGTAATTCCTTGCTTAGCGTCAAAGGTTGCCGTAACCAATTCTTCAAAACCGGCTCCCGCAATTGCCTTCATTTTCCGACCGGAAACATTATATCGTTGTTTCGGATCATTCTTATTGAGTTCATTATTATTCGTTTCGGAAAAATATTCTTTTCGCGGATTCCGCTCAATTTTTTCTGTTTCGAGAACATCAAGCAATTTTTTAATTTCAGCGGAACTCAAAAGCAATAGGTCATCAAAACCGATATGGCGAAACGAGATATTGTTGAAATTACCGAGAACAGATTGTTCGGATGCGTGATCCATTGATTTTGCGTGGTCGCTTTTTTTCCACTGTGAACAAAGATCGGCGTGACATTTTGTACAGGATTCCGGATCGGCGTAACGTGCGTCTTGTTTTTGCAACGGAAAACGAACATCCTTCTCATCCGCAACAGAAAATTCCGGCATAAAAAATAAACCGGCTAACAATAAAATACGAAATAATAATTCTGTCAAACTAATATTCACAAACACAAAATGATTAAGTGTAAAAAGTTAAAGATTGAGTTATCGTTAAAACCGTCAAAATTATGACCGTAAAACCATAAAGTAAAATCATAAAAAGTAAAAATAAAATTACAGCAAATATGATGCCATATCAGATTTTGGCACAACAACACTGAAAAACAGCACTAAAATTGCTCTTAACCATCATATATCACGGCTATTACGGCGAATCCCGTTAAATATCACGGCACTGCCGGAATATTTGATGGGTTGACATAATATTAGGCTGATATAATCATGATAAAGCACAAATTTTAACAGATTGTCTAAAACATAACAGTTACCTAACATGCACCTAACATGAAATGGGAATATTTCTGTTGAATGAAATATTGGTTAATATACTATTGTAATACAGTTAGGGGCTTGTAAAGATTTTAAAATTCGGGATAATTACGAAGGTTTGTGATTCATTGGTAACTTTAATGTGCGAATATATGTAAAATCGGGGCGTGGCGCAGCCTGGTTTAGCGCGTTTGACTGGGGGTCAAAAGGTCGCAGGTTCGAATCCTGTCGCCCCGACTAAACACGAAAAAACCTTGTAAACAAAGCGTTTACAAGGTTTTCGTGTTTAAGTGATATATCATTTTTATCATTCATAATATTTCAGCCATTTGAGCGAATATTCCAAAGACTAATGCAATCTTTCGCCGTAAACATTGGTCGGCGTACTCGCCGACAGTGTCCCTGTTTTCGGACGGAAATGAAAACAATATCAACCGGCGCAACCGTGGGTGAAAACCCTTCGGCGAAAGGTTGCCTACCCCTTGCATGGTTGACGGAAGTCTTTATATTTCAAAGACTTACGACAACATATAAGTTGCTGTTCACTGC
>JAISNF010000541.1 GCA_031276415.1 Planctomycetaceae bacterium | reverse complement strand
ATCCCAAAAAATTATCCAAAAAAAATTTATCACTCCAAAAATATTGGAACGTTTCAAATTTTTCGTTATTGTAACCATTCACGCAATAAACACAAGGTAGGGCATGTTATTTATTTTGAAAAATAAAAAAATTACTGAAATATTACAATTTTTGTAATTGGTCAAACAGACGCATGAATTCCGCCCTCTTGACAGTTTGGGTAAACATGGTACATTTAGCATAAAGTAACAACAAGTTAATCATAATATAACGTAATATTGTGGTGTTAGTTACTTTAACCATTTTCTTTGGAGGAAATCTCTCATGGCAAATTGGACAAAAGAAGAAATTGAAAAATTACGTCAATCTCTCGCCGCTAAAGCAGCCTTTGATGTCGCTTTTCGCAAAGCATTGCTCGAAAATCCGACAAAAATTATTGAAGAACAAGCAGGGAAAAAAATTCCCGAAGGTTTTTCAATCGACGTAATAGAAAACAAGCCAGGCGTAATTGCAACGTTTGTTTTACCTAATTTCTACGGTGACAAACTCGGAAAAGATGAACTCGTTGCTATCGCCGGCGGTCGAGGTGAAGATCCGGATACAAATGCAGTTACCACAGAACAAGTCGTAGCAATGCAAACTTCTGTTACAGTAACAACTGCTGATGTTGCTGCGGAAGTTACTGCTGTTGCGGGTGTTGTCGTGGTTGCAGGTGCTGTCCTTATTTAAATGAGGTTAAGCGATATTTAAATGAGATCAAGCAATTGCTCATGTAAACAATCCCTAGTAGGTAATCTTTATCATATAAAGATTACCTGCTTGTTAATATAATAAAATGATAAAAATAATAGGCTGAATATCGAATGTTGAACTTTATTATTTTTGCATAATCTCATAAATAAATTTCAACAACTTTTTATAATTGTTGCCGGATTGTATTCTTATTTTCAGTATTTTTTATAGTTGTAATAATTGGAATATATTTTGGCAAATATTGTAATTACGATTTAATACGAGATTTTTAAAAGTAACGGTCTATTTTAATAATCTATTCCAGAAGATTGATTGATATTTTCTTACGCCCCGAAGGGGCAACATAAACCAGCCCTACCCAACGGGTAGGGTTGAAATTACCAACAACAATTTCGCCCTGAAAGGGCAACATACGAATAGTTGAGAGTGAATAGTGGAATGCGGAATTATTACCAAAACGTTTGTAACTCCGCATTGCGAAACTCTCCACTCTCAACTATACACTATCCACTATCATATCCTGCCCTTTCAGGGCGTTGATTGGGGAACGTTGAGCCCGCCGCGTTGCGGCGGGCTGGCTTGTGTTGCCCTTTCAGGGCGGAGGAAACACATCATTTTACGTTACTTGAACGATTAAAAATAGACAGACACTCGTAGAGACACAATGCATTGTGTCTCTACTAAAATTTTCATTATGATAACTTGTTAAACGAATCTCCGTGAACGGTTACGATTTTTTTATATCTCTTTTGCTACTGAGGTTGTTTTGTTAGGAAAATTAGGTGAGAATGAGGTTCTTGTAAAGATGTAGGCAACCGTTCGCCTGAAGGGTCGCAACGGTTAATCAGGAATTACAAGAGGGGCAAGTCGGCATACTCGCCAACTTGTTTTTATTTTCGTGATTGAAAACAGTTTCGATTAATTGTTGTACTTTATTAAAATCTTTAACACCCGGCGAAGATTCTACTCCGCTGGAAACATCAATCCCGTAAGGTTGCGCCTGAGTAATCGCCGCAAGTACATTCTCCGGCGTAATTCCACCGGCAAGAAAAGTTGGAAACCGTTCGCAAAATTCTTTCGCCTCCAACCAATTCCAAATCATTCCATTGCCGCCCGGCAAAAAACCCTGAGACATTTCAAGAAGATAAAATGAATCCGTCAACATCGAATTTGTTAATGTTGAATCCGGCAATATTTTTGTTGCAGATTCTTTGAGCAGCCGATCACGCGTCTGACGATTTTTGACAACATAAATTCGTTTTGCCGGAAATTCGCCGGAAAATGAACCATGTAATTGAACAAAATCAATACGTGAATCAAGTTCGTCCGGCAAAGAATCAACAACAACCAAAACGGTTTGGCGTCCCTGTTTACGAAAAGGTTCCACCGCATCCAGAATCTTGCGAATTTTTGAAACGTCAACATGTCTTGGACTCGGCGGATAAAAAATCAACCCAATCATATCGGCTCCAACTTCCAAACACCGACACGCCGATTCCGGTGTTGTCATACCACAAATTTTGATACGCATTTTTTGTAATGATTCAGTAAAATTTTTGTTGCCTTAACTTTGCTCTAATTGTTTATTGTTTCAGCGGAATTTTTGCTTCTCAATCTTAACCCCACTAGGGGTGTGATGTACATAACCGTAGTGTGGATTAATAGTTGAGAGTGTATCGTTGATAATGGAGAGTTTCGCAAGCGGAATTATTACCAAAACGTTTGTAATTCCGCATTGCGAAACTCTCCATTTTCCACTCTCAACTATCAACTTTCCTTTGTCCCTGCGGGACGAAAAATAGATTGATTACGGAATTTCAACTAAACCGAGACGTTACTGAATAGATACAAAATTTTCTTCTCTGTGAACTCTGTGTTCTTTGTGGTTAAACAAAAAAACCAGTTATTAGAAGTTACTTTATTTTTTTCCCATTTGGTAGGTTTTGAGCAACACTTCGTCGGCATCGGCGAATTGTTCGAGCATGTCGGCTTCGACCACAAATACCACTACCGATTGTTGACCATTCTGATCCGTCATCAGATTGTAAATCCAACGAAGCGATAATTCCTCAACCGTTCCGTCAATCAAAACCGTAAAAACTTTATAACCGAATTTGTTTGTATGTTCCCCAGCAGCAACAATTTTACCGAAATTTTTTCCAAGACCATCCGCTAATTCTTTTTTGAATTTATCCAATGTGGTCATTGTTTTAATATCGACTTTGCCCATGTCGGCAATATTACATTGAGCAACAAGTTCGCCTTTGTGCAACTTACGGAGAATTGTCGTTTGAGGATCATCCTGAAAAATATACCAGTCACGATCATGAGAAAACCGCCATGGTCCTTTACCGCCATTGTATTTGAGTTTCAAAATATTGTCGCTTGGTTTGGTATTGATTTCCCGAATGGCATTGTCCGTCAATACTTGCGGAACTTCAATCGGCGAAATCTTGACCTGAAGCCGCGCAACAAGATCAAGCCCGGGTCCAACATGTCCAATTGAACGATTTTCTTCAATTAAAAGACCAAGCCAGTTAATTCGCCGGAGGTTCAGATCAAACTGAAATTTAGCCCGAATCGACATCTCTGTTGCCGCTCCAAGATAAACACCGCTCACATCACCAACAACCTCAATCATCGCCATCTTGTCGGCAACCGCCGTCAATACCGCTTCAACATTGCTCTCCGTTACTGCATCAACCGAAAGAAATGAACGAAGAACACTGTCCGAAATCTTCCATGTGTCACCAACACGCATTTCCTTATTCGGCAAAAGCCGGTCAAGCGTCAATGTGTTGCCCGGTAAATCTTCAATCAAAAGCAATTGCTCCCCTCGCAACAAACCACGCGGCGAAAAAAGAGAAACCTTATCGCCTTCCAGTGAACACACAATCGTCTGTAATTCCTCGTCAAGTTCCGGCATTTTAATTTGTTCACCGATTTTCATTTTCGATTTGGCAAGATTGTATTGCCGGATACTCACCAACGGTCCCGTCGAATGCGAAAACTGTTCCACCCGCTCTTCATAACGAAAACCCGCAACAACTTCCATTTTATCGGTTGTTGCTTTCAGATCATTCGAAACCTGTTTGACATCACCGGTTACTTCGAGCAATGTTTCAACTAAATCAGTAGAACCACTTTGCCGACTGCTTTTCAAAAGAAATTTTTCTTCTGAAATATTGGCAATATTGGCAGGAAGTTTCGCCGGTTCTGTTTTTTCAGGAAGCCGAACTGCCGAAATCGGGCGTTGAACGGTTGTTTTCTGAAGCGGCGTTGAGGTTTCGGTTCTTGTTTGGGGAACGGTTGCTTGGGTTTCTGCTTTGGCTTCTAAATCCTTAGACTTGATCGATTTACCCCAAACAATTCCTTTGCCGGAACCTTCCTGCGCAATTTTGATAGGCGAATCGACTTTTGCCTCAATATCATCATTATCAATAATGTTTGCCGATTCGATATCTTGCGTATTTTCTCCGTTTTCAACACCTTCACTTTTTCCGACGACAATTAAAATTGTCGAAACCAGCAAAGCAATAAACAGTGTCCTAAGAAACAGAGATTTAATGTGTGATTTAAAGTGTGAGTTAAGGTGTGATTTAATGTGTGAGTTAAAGTAAAAACGACGTTGCATTTTCGTATTATCCTCCGTTTTATCAAGAATTATTTTCACTTTATGTCTCGAATGCAGACATTCTTTTTTGATTTATCGTCCGTAAGGTTATACCGACTTTGACGGAAATAACGAAAATGAGGGATTTGTGTATTTTGAGATTTTATTTGAGATTTTATCGTAGGGAACTTCTAAGAACCGCAAATATATTTTTATGAACCACAGAGAAAAGAAAAATAGTCCGCAGATTACGCTGATGATCGCAGATGATTTTTTAAAAATAGACAATAACAACAACAAGAAAAAAAATATGAAATAAAAATAAAATTAAATAAAATTAAAGCAAAAAATTTTTGTAAATTTTATTGTTTTGTCTTCTCAAAAAATTATCTGCGATAATCTGCGTAATCTGCGGACAATTAAATTTTTCTGTGGTTAAATAAAAAAAGCCTATCGGTAAACCAATAGGCTTTTTTTTTTAGTAGAATATTTTATTTTGTAAGAATTTTTAAGAGTTTTAATATTTTAATAATTTAGCCTTAACTTTTTAACCTTTTTTGATAAACCTGCGCCGAAGTCCGAGTCCAATAAGCCCAAGACCGAAAATCAATAATGTTGCGGGTTCCGGTGTGGCTGCAGGATTGACATTGGTGGTGGATGTGTCGGTTTTCCAAATGTCCGCCGCAAATCCAATCAAGGAATCATTCTTGTCCGTAAATTTGTCAACTCCCAATAAAATTTCCGCAGGATAACTATCAACAATAAACGCAATATTGTTATTACCATTTTCTATCAGACCATCTGTAAAAAGTTGTTCCAGATTCAATTCAAAATCATAACTGTCAAACCACTGCGAATCATTGACATCTTCACTCATCCAGTAATAATCGCTTTCCAAGAGGGATTTTCCATTGATCAACACATCTTCCAGATTTCCCAGTACGGAAAACCAACCATTGAGATATTCCAATGTCGAAGCCGGATCATAAGCGAATCCTGTTACAAAAGCGTAAATTCCCATTCCGTGATCATCCAATGTGTTGCCGTCTTTGTTGGTGCCTGTCCATGAATCTGTGGCGGCATTGTAATTCCATGTGTGAGCACTGGCAGATTCGGATTCGTAACCGGAATCAGCAGCGGCACTGGAATCATACGACAAAGCCGAAGCAGTTGCACCTTCGCGGATAAGTTGGTTGTAACCGCTTTTCGCCTCGTTGCTGTCACGGGCATAGGAATCAGCACGCCTTCCGTAAATACTGTTCAAATCAACCGAACCCATTCCGCCATCAGATGCACTGTGATATTCAACTTCGTGTGATGTTTTGGAAAGTAGCCCGTAATTGTTGTACTTGGCGGCGGTGGCACTTTTCGAATCTTCATTCATCTGGTTGCTGCCCAGCGTGTTGCTCAAATAACCGGACAAAGCGTCAAAACGTTGTTTCCAAACTCCGGTTTTGTTTTCACTGTTTCCGTTTCGATATTCATCTAACTTAACTGCAGAATAAGCGGTTCCCCATTTTGCAGTGTTTTCAGCACTTGTACCAAGATACACCGGTGTTTCGGTGGTGATGGTATCGGCGAAACTGTTCGCTGAAAAAATAACAGCCGCCGCAAAAGCAAAAATAATTTTTTTCATGGTAATGTCCTTTCAAATTAAATTGACTTGATTTTTTTGCCGTTACACCACAAATGATAACGACAAAATGTTTTTTGATGTTACTTTGTACATTTCAAAGTAACAGAGCAAAGTAACAAAGTAAAGTAACGGGTTTTAGTAAATGCAGATGACATGCCAATCATACAAAAAAGTAGAAAATTTTATAAGTCTAATAAATACAAGAACTTATAACAATACATATTCGTTGTAAAAAGTTGATTAAATAAGTAATAATTGTTAATAATTATACAATGACTGTATCAAAATAAAACTAAGTTACGATTCTTCTTATTTAAAAAGTATCAGATTTTGAGAAGCAGATAAGGTCATAAGCGGAATTATCGTCGTCATTGTTATAATCCGGGCTTTGTTTGGTATGGTTGCCGATGTTCGTAGGTTGCGCTTCGCTACACTTACGGTTATACATAATCCCGTCCCTGCGGGACTTAGAAAATATTACAGACTTTCTACTAAACCGAGATACTACTGAATAATTACAAATTTTTATTCTTTGTGTTTTCTGTGGTTAATAAAAATAGACAGTTACTCTTGTTTTATCTTTGTTTGATACTAAAATGTATGTGATTTTGTTTGTCTGTAACCGGAGGCAGACTTGTTCCTTTTTACCCAACTATCAATGCAAACAACACCTAAAGGTTTTCGACTTCACATTGGGATTTTCGGGCGCCGTAATGTCGGCAAGTCTTCGCTTTTGAACGCACTTACCCGTCAGCAAAGTTCCATCGTTTCCGAACAGGCAGGCACAACAACCGATCCCGTCGAAAAACCAATGGAACTTTTACCCATTGGACCTGTTCAGTTTATCGATACTGCCGGTATTGATGACGAAGGTTCACTTGGTTCTTTGCGAATCCAAAAAACCAAAGAAGTTTTTGACCGAACAGAAATCGGAATCGTTGTCTCCTCCGAATCACAGCAAGACGGCTCATGGACGGTTTTTGAACAACAAATCGTTGACGAACTGCGAAAACGAAAAGTTCCTATCCTTTTTATTTTCAACAAATCCGATCTTTCCGAACCTTCACCGGAAACTGTTGAGATTTTGAAACAACTTTCTATTCCGTTTGTCCGTTTTGATGCATTAACCGGACAAGGAATTTTGGAACTTCGTGAGGCTTTAATCCGAACAGTTCCCGAAGATTTTTTAACACCGCCGCCGATTGTTTCTGATCTTGTGTTACCCGGAGAGATGATTGTTTTGGTTGTTCCGGTGGACAAAGAAGCCCCAAAAGGGCGGCTGATTTTACCGCAGGTTCAAACAATCCGCGATGTTTTGGATGCTCACCAATCTTGTATTGTTGTTCAGGATGCTCAGTTGAAAGAAGTTTTATCACGGATTCAACCGCCGCCGGCTTTAGTGGTAACCGATTCACAGGCTTTTGCCCAAGTTGCCGATTACACGCCGGAATCTATTATGATGACATCGTTTTCCATTCTTTTTGCCCGTCAAAAAGGCGATTTTCCGACAATGATTGAAAGTACACGTTCTATCGATCAACTTCGTCCGGGTTCCAAAATTCTGATTGCGGAATCGTGTACTCATCATCCAATTGGCGAGGATATCGGAACTGTTAAAATTCCAAACTGGTTGCAAAAATATGTCGGCGGTGAATTGGATATTCATCATGCTCAGGGACATGATTTTCCGACAAACACGCTTTCCGAATACGCTTTGGTTATTCAGTGCGGTGCTTGCATGTGGAACCGCCGCGAAATTCTAAGCCGTCAAATGCATTGCCGTGAAGCCAATGTTCCTATGACCAATTACGGTTTGGCAATCGCATTTCTGTTGGGAATTTTTGACCGTGCGTTGAAACCCTTTAATATTTAATATTAAGTGAATTTACTTTCACAGAATTTTAATATTTGTAATGACTTCAGACAGTCCTAATGATTGTTGTTTATTTGTATCACGATTTTTTGAGCAATGAATTTGTTGAAAAAATGGTGATACGAATGAAACAAAAAACAGGTTTGAAACGTCGTGAAGTATAAATACAAATCAAGTGTAATATTATTCCGTATTATTTTTTTATTACAATGGATTATTTGCCGTTTGTTTTAGTTTGTGTGGCGTTATTGGTGATGTCTGCGCTGACATTTTGGATGCGTACTAAGCAGTCGTTGTTTTTTCAATTATTTGTTTCATGGATTGTGCTTTTAATGATGTTAGGTGTTGGGGTTTATTCGACGCATCTTGCAACTCAAACAGCGGAACGAAGTCTTCAGAATAATCTTGCCGGTCTTGCCAAATCGTTTGCTGTTGCATTAAGTAAGATGGGACATGAAAAAATTACGCTTCAAATGTCTGATGATGATCCGATTCTTGTTCACATTTTGGATACGATGTCGGAATGGCAAGATCGGGTTGATTCTGCGGCTTCTATCTACACGCTTCGTGAAAATGAGAAGGGCGAAATATATTTTGTGCTTTGTCCGCCTGCCGACTTAGATCGTAACGGTAAATTTGAGGGAGAACGCGAAATGCAGGTTCCCAAAGGCGAAATTTATGATGCGGAATACGAAGATATTCCTGAAATTGTTGCGGCATTCAAGGGCATTCCCAGTTTCAATAATAAACCGGTTCAAGACAAATGGGGACTTTGGATTGCCGCCGCCGAACCGCTTTATGACGATGACGGTCATATTGAAGCGGTATTGGGAGTTGATTTTTGGGGCGATAAATGGAAAGCGGAAATTCATCGGACTAATTTTTGGACAAATTTATTTTTTCTGACGTTTCTTATTCTTTTTTTCTCCATTCAAATTTTTCTGATTAAGCGTCAGGAGATTGAGGAGAAACTCATGGAATACGCAATCAATCTTGAAAAAACGATTGAGGAACTTGTGGTTGCGAAACGTGATGCGGAGGAGGCGGTTCAGGCGAAGAGTTATTTTCTTGCGAATATGAGCCATGAGATTCGGACGCCGATGAATGCCATTCTTGGTTGTGCTGAAATGTTGACGACTCTTAACAGCGGCGAAAACATTCCCATGACTCAGGATCAAATGATTGATATTATTCGGAAAAGCAGCAAAGATTTGATGACAATTATTGATGATATTCTGACATTTTCGAAACTTGATTCAAACCGTATTGTTCTTGAATCGATTCCTATTTCGATTAAGCAGGTGGTCAATGATGTGAGGACGATGTTAAAAAACCGGCTTGACGAAAAACCGCAACTGGAATTTAATATCGAATGGAATGAGCCTATTCCTCCGATTATTCTTGGTGATCCGACGCGGCTTCGTCAGATACTGATCAATCTTTTGAGTAACGCTATTAAATTTACGGAAAGGGGTTCTGTTACGGTTCGGTGTACGATGCAAGAATCGCTGATTGAGGCGGTTTCTACTGTTTCTTCGATTGTCATGGAATCGCAATCAGGTTCAAATTCTAATTCGTTAAAAAATTTGTTGTCGGCAACTTTTTTTCCGGCTTCCCGAAGCGGAAAGTTACGTAAATTGAAAGGTACTTTGGATGCTTCGCTTTTACTGACTTCGGTTCGTGCATCGGACGATGTTGATTCGATTGTGTTGACGCCCAAGACGCTTTCGGGAATTTCAGCCGCTTCGCCGGGTATTCCGATTCTGATCATTGAGGTAATTGATACAGGAATTGGACTTTCTCAAAAACAAATTGCGCGTTTGTTCAAACCGTTTTCGCAAGCGGATAATTCTTCGACACGAAAATACGGCGGCACAGGATTGGGACTTGGTATTGCGCGGGGACTTGCTCGTTTGATGGGGGGGGACATCAATATCAAAAGTGAATTAAACAGAGGAAGTACTTTTGTGGTGATGATTCCGGTCAAGTTCCCTGAAAAGAAAAGAATTACTGAAACATTCGTCAATAATTTCGATTCCAAATTCGATTCTAATTTCACCGCCAATTCTGATTCCGCTCTCAATTCCAATACCGCTAAAACGAATAATGTTTCGGGAAAAACTCAGGGGAAAACTCAGGGGAAAACTCAGGGGAAAATTTCGGGAAAAACTCCAGAAAAAAATTCGGATCAGACTTCGTCTTCGGAATTGGAAACAATTGTTGTATCAAAAGAGCCGTTATCGGATTCTTTACCGTTGTCGAATTATCGTATTTTGGTTGTTGACGATGGTATTGTCAATCAGTTGGTTGCGGAGGCGAAATTGCGTGATGCCGGAGCCGAAGTGGTTTTGGCGTCCAATGGTTCTCAGGCTTTGGATAAAGTAACAGAATCGGAGGAAGACGGCAACCTATTTGATACGATACTGATGGATATGCAAATGCCGGTTATGGACGGATTTGAAGCAACACAAAAATTACGGAGTCGCGGGTTTAAACGTCCGATTTTAGCCTTAACTGCTAATTTCGGAGATAATGAAAATTCGTTTCAGGCGGGTTGTGATGCGGTACTGACCAAACCGCTTAATCAAGACGAACTGGTAAACGCCATTCTGAAATATTCCAAACACAAAGGAGAAAAAAATGATCCAAAATAAATACAAAAACAATAAGTACAAAAATAATAAGTACAAAAACATTCACAATATCTTTCGATCTCCGACCAATATTGTCGTGTTAATTATTCCGTTAATTATTGTATTGAGTTCTTTTTTGCCGACGCCTGTTTTTGCACAAAAACAAGTTGTACAGAAACAAGTTGTACAAAAACAGGTTTTACAGAAACCGGAGTTATCTTCGGGTATAATTCCTGACGGTTTTGGATACAATATTCATTTTATTGACGCCCAAACCGGTGAAATGGAAATGCTTGCCGATGCCGGCGCAACAGTAATCCGCACGGATTTTTCATGGAGCGGATTGGAGCGGGAACGAGGAGTGTACGATTTTTCGGGTCATGACCGGCTGACGGCTTCTATGGAAAAACAAAATATTCGTCCGATGTATGTTCTTTCGTATCGTAACAGACTTTACGATCAGGGATTTTCGCCGTACACACCGGAAGGGCGGGCGGCGTTTGTGCGATGGGTAACTGCTGCTGTAACACATTTTAAGGGGCGGCGTATTCTTTGGGAAATGTACAACGAACCCAATCTCAAACGATTTTGGACACCGAAACCAGATGTGGAAAAATTTGCTCAACTTGCGTTGGAGGTTGGTCAAGCCATCCGATCTGTTGCGCCGAACGAAATTTATGTTGGTCCGGCAACATCGGGAATAGATTTTTCGTTTCTTGAATCTTGTTTCAAAGCCGGACTGCTTGAATACTGGGATGCTGTTACGGTTCATCCTTATCGTCCTGCGATACCTGAAACGGTATTAACGGATTATGCGCGGCTTCGGTATTTAATTGATCAATATGCTCCGTCCGGTAAATTTATTCCGATAATTGCCGGTGAGTGGGGATATTCGTCGGGGTGGCCTACTTTCGATAACGATATTCAGGGCAAACTGTTGGCGCGTCAATGGTTGGTGAATCTTGCTGCTGATATTCCGGTGATTATTTGGTACGATTGGAACGATGACGGGAAAAATCCTTTTGATCCTGAAGATCATTTTGGAATTGTTCACCATGATTATCGTTCGGGGCAAATTCCGGTTTATGATCCCAAACCGGCGTTCCATGCTGCCCAGACTTTTTTTGAAACGTTTAGAGGTTTCCGTTTCAACAAACGTCTTGAAACAGGAAATCCTCATGAATATGTTTTTCTGTTTGATCGGGATGAGGATGAACAAATTAAGATTGCGGTTTGGACAACTTCGCCGGTTACGAAAACAATCACGATTCCGTCTGTTTCGGGAAAATTTCAAACAATATCATATCTTGGCAAACCGCAACCAGATTTGATTGCCGAACAAAAAGGTTTAACACTTTCGATTTCCGATGAACCGGTTTATCTAACGCCGGTTTTGACGGAGGAACAGCAAAAAGATTTTTGGACAAAAATTGCCCGTCTGGAATCATTGCCGCAATATGTTTATGGTTCCGGTGTGCCGTTGAAAAACCACGAGAAAAACCACGAAAAAGACCGTGAACAAAATGCGGTAACAGTAAAACCGTTTGAACCGAAGCGGTTTTTGAAACAGACGCCGATGATTTATTCGGCAACAGTTTATGATCAAAAAATTGTTCAGAAAACGGAAGTGGAGGCGGTAATGCCGATTTCTATTGGACTTCCGTTTCCGGACCAAAATGATTTGGTTGTAAAAGTCGGTAATCCGGGCGGCGATATTTTTGATGCGAAAATATCTATTGATAATATTGACGGTTTGGAACTTACTGAAACGGTGCGTCCTTTAACGTTGAAATCAGGCGAATCGGAAACAATAATTCGTTTTCCGATGAAATCGGCTCCGGCGGACAAATACCGATTTTCCGTATCGCTTTTAACCGATACGGAGACAACGCTTATTTTTCCGTGCCGTACAATGAAACGTCTTGACGATTTTTCGTTGCGCGACACGGAATCGCTTAAAACTGTTTGGAGTATTCGTTCCGAAGGCGATCCGCGGGTTATTTCGGAACAAAAAGCCGAAATTGAAAACGGAGTTGTTAAAATAACGTACAAATCGGATGAAGGTTGGAAATCCGTCAAATTGGCGTTGAATCGTAAATTCGGCAAAATAAATGGCAAACCGAAATCGCTTGGTATTCAATTATTGGGCGATGGTTCCGGCAATAATGTACGGTTACGATTTATTGATTCTAAGGGGCAATGGTTTCAGTTCCAGGGTGTTACGATGGCGGATCGGATGTTGTATTATTTTGAGTTACCGTTTAGCGGTATAAATTCGTTACATTGGGGCGGCGCGAACAGCGGCATTGTTTCATTCCCGATTCGGCTTGACTCTATTATTATAGACGGAGCGTTTAGAATGTGTGATACTCGCACGATATTTATTTCCGCAATGACTTTAATTTACGAGGAATAAAATAATCATGTGGTAACTTCTAATAACTGGCTTTTTATTTAAGTACAGTTTATTTAACCACAAAGTTCACAGAGTTCACAGAGGAAATATTACGGAATTTTAACTAAATCAAGACATTACTCAATAAATACAAATTTTTTCTTCTCTGTGCTCTCTGTGGTTAATAAAAAAATATTTGTGGTTTTTAGAAGTTCCCTAAAGTTTATTGTCTAATCTGTTTGTCCCCCGTTGTAAAAACGCCTCATTTCAATATAATAAACAATACGTTTTGATAGTTCAAAAACGTAATAAAAAAATATTAAGTCCTTTTCTCACAAATATTTACATTTACAAAAACCGAATCAATGTCCGATACAAATCTCCCGTTTGAAGACCCTTCTGAAAATTCCAATTCCGATCCGGGCGGCAACAATAACGGTACACGTTTGTTGCAACTCTCCATCGCAGATGAGATGAAAAATAGTTACCTGACTTACGCAATGAGCGTAATTGTCAGCCGCGCATTGCCCGATGTTCGCGATGGTCTCAAACCGTCACAACGACGTATCCTCGTCGCTATGAATGACTTGAATCTTTCACCCGGCGCCAGCCGAACAAAATGCGCCAAAATCTGCGGTGAAACAATGGGTAATTATCATCCACACGGCGATGTGGTTATTTATCCAACTCTTGTACGTATGGCTCAAGATTGGAATGTCCGTAAAGTCCTAATCGATAAACAAGGTAATTTCGGCTCCATTTCAGGAATGCCGCCCGCTGCAATGCGTTATACCGAAGCCCGTCTGGCTCCGGCAGCAGCACTCATGCTCGAAGACCTCGAACTCGATACCGTCGATTTTATCCCGACTTACGACGAACAACGTATGGAACCAACCGTGTTGCCGTCAAAATTTCCCAATCTTTTGGTCAACGGCTCCAACGGAATCGCCGTTGGAATGGCAACAAGTATTCCAACTCATAATGTCAGCGAAGTTTGTGACGCAATTACTGCCGTATTGGATAATCCCGGTATTTCGCCCATAGAACTACTAAATATTTGTCCCGGTCCCGATTTTCCAACCGGCGGTATTATCTGCGGACGGCGCGGAATTCAACAAGGTTATCTGACCGGACGCGGAACAATCACTGTTCGCGCAAAAGCACGAATCGAAGAAACTAATAAAAAAACACGAATTATTGTCACCGAACTTCCCTATCAACAGGCAAGAGATGATGTCGAAAAGAAAATCGAATTGGTCGCCAAAGAAGGAAAAGGTAAAGATGGAAAAGAAGGAAAAATTCCAGGTATCGCCGCTATTCATAATGAATCCGATCTCAAAGAACCTGTCCGCCTTATTATTGATGTTAAAAAAGACGCCGACCCTGAAGTTGTCTTGAATCAACTTTACCAATTCACGCCGCTACAAGCGTCTTTTTCAATTATTCTTCTTGCGCTTGTTGACGGCAAACCGCGGGTTTTCACGTTCAAAGAATTGGTCGAAGAATTTATCCGGCACCGAATTACTGTTCTTCGCCGCCGTACTCAATTTTTGTTGTCAAAAGCCCGAAAACGGAAACATACTGTCGAAGGTTTGGTTATTGCTCATGCGAATATTGACGAAGTTATCCGAACAATCCGAACCTCCGCAACTCAGGCAGAAGCAAAACAACGGCTTATGTTGATCGAATGTCCGTCCGCAATGTTGGAACGAGCCTTGCAAGTGGGATTTGCCGAATTTCAAATTGAACGCGGTATTCGTGAAACTTATACGCTAACTCCCGTTCAAGCCGATGCCATTCTTCGTATGACATTGGGGCATCTCGTCAATCTCGAACAGGAAAAACTCGGCGAAGAATACCGTAATCTTTTGTTGGAAATTGCAGAATATCTGAAAATTCTCGCCGATGAAAATTTGATACGTGATATGATGCGGAACGATTTGCAACAAATTAAAGCAAAACACGGAGATAAACGGCGCACTGAAATTTCCGGTGATGAGGCGATTGATATTGATATTGAGGATTTGATTGAAGAAGAAACAATGGTCGTATCAATTACGCAAAGCGGTTATATTAAGCGGACACCGGTTTCTATTTATCGTGCGCAAAAACGCGGCGGCAAAGGCAGAATCGGTGCCAAAGTTGCCGAAGAAGACCCGATTCAGCATCTTTTTGTAACAACGACACATAATTATTTATTGTTCTTTACGAATTTCGGCAAGGTTTACTGGCATAAAGTTTACGGTTTACCGGAACTTCCGCCGACTTCAAAAGGCAGAGCGATTGTTAATTTGCTGAATCTTGCGCCGGGCGAACAAATTGCGGATTGTCGGGCGATTAAAGATTTTAACGTTCCCGATCATTATCTGGTTTTGGCAACGAAAAAAGGCTTGGTGAAAAAAACCGCACTGTCCGCTTATGGTCGTCCGCTCAAAGGCGGACTTATTGCGATCAAACTGCGTGAAGGCGACGAATTGATTGATGTAACGGTTGTTGCTCCCGGTGACGAGTTGATTATGTCAACCGCAACCGGTAACGCAATTCGTTTTCGTCACACCGACGTTCGGGCGATGGGACGTGCGGCAAGCGGTGTTAGGGGAATACGGTTGCGAAAAGATGATTCGGTTGTTGGTATGATTGTTGCATCGCCGGATATGACGTTGCTGACGGCGTGTGCTAATGGTTACGGTAAACGAACTCCAATCGGTCCCAACGGCGCAACTGAAGAAATTTCGCACGACAACCAAATTTCTCCAGAGGACGAAAACACTGATGAAGTAATAAGTGTTTCAGACGATTCCGAAACAGAAAACGACGTTGAAATAGACAATGTTGATACGGACAGTGTTGATACGGAAAGTACCGACACGGAAGATACTGATACGGAAAATTCCGACAATGACGATTTGAACACAAATTTACGTTACACGACAAAACATCGCGGAGGTTTGGGATTGAAGGACATCAAGACTTCGCAACGGAATGGAGCGGTGATTAGTATTACGCGGGTTCGCGATGATGACGAAGTGATGATGATTACGGCAAAAGGACAAATTCAACGGATTGCTGTTGCGGATATTCGCGTGATGGGGCGTAACACGCAAGGAGTTCGTTTAATGAATCTCGAACCGGATGATACATTGGTCGCTGTTAAACGTATCCCAAAAGACGAAAATGCAACCGAAACAAATAATACACAAGAAACAATAGACGAATCTACAACAGATCAATCTAATGAATCCCTCTAAATCAATACATTGGTTTTTTAGCGTACAAATATGTAAAATACAATGTTTTAACCGGACTTTTGCAAAGTTTATAACCTGTTCAATCAAAACGACAATTCACTAATATCATTGAGTGATTTCAATGTTTTACATCCTTTATTTACAAACCGAAACACAACTTTGCAAAGTCCAGTTAATAGTTCTCAAGCGGAGTAAAAATTTTTTTCCTTTATCATAACCGATAACCGAACTTTTATTATTATGAGTATTTACATTATTGAACCGCTTTGGAGTCAAGGAGGCGGAGAACAAATTATTGGAGCAATTATATTTTTGTTGCTTGTTATTGCTCAGATTCTCAAAGCGTATTTTGACGCCCGTTCCACCAAAATCGGAGAAGAAAAAAAACATCAAAAATCAATACAAAAACAAGAATTAGATGATCCGTTTAATAATGTTCTACTTTCCCAAACAGCAAAACCTTCCCGTGAACGTAAACGAATCGCCCGAAAACAAAATCCTGTTACCAAAACAGTACCGGAAAACATACGGAAAACACGCGGAACTTTAAGCCGCGAACTTGCACCACAAGGCGAAGGTTCCCGCTTCGAAACAACAACAGGAACTCTTGATGCCTCTCAAATTGTTACGCCATCCATCAGCCCAACCGTTAAATCGACTCTCGAAAGTATGACCGGAATTTACGAAACACCGCCGGCAAACTCCGAACTCCAATCTTTAGCATTGACACTGGCTCTTGATATAAACAAAATAATCACCAGCCCCGAAGGATTACGCCATGCGGTTATTCTCTCCGAAATTCTAAAACGCCCCAACTTTTAAATACAGAAACTTGTCCGCAGATTTTGCTGATAAATGCAGATAATTTTTAAAAACAATCTGCGTCAATCAACGTAATCTGCGGACAATTCTAAGAAAATAGATGGTTACGGAAATTTGTGAACGTGAAAACGAGTTAAGATGTTCCGGTAAAAAACCTAATAACCGTGAACAGTCATCGCCAACCGGTAAAGCCCCTTTCTCGCCGTAATATACAACGTCTTCCGATCTTTACCGCCAAAACAAATATTGGCAGGCACTTCGGGAACCTTGATACGTTGAATCTCTTTACCGTTTGAATCAAAAACGTAAATCTGATCCGCCGTAACATAAATATTGCCGCGATGATCAATCGTCATTCCGTCAACACCAATATTCGTAAATAATGTTTTATCAGATAATGTTCCGTCCGGTTGAATTTTATAACGCCACACTTTGCCGGCAACCTGATCCGTAATATAAAGCAGTTTACCGTCAGGTGTTCCAATAATACCGTTGGGCTTCACCATATCAGTAACAACTTTCAATACCTTACTTTTGTCCGGCAAAATATAATAAACATGTTCGCCGTCCTGAATAACCTTGTAATCTTTGCCGTAAACAGGATCAGTAAAATAAATCCCGCCCTGAGGATCAATCCATAAATCATTGGGTTTGTTAAACCGTTTGCCGTCAAAAACAGAAGCCAGCACTGTCCGTTTTCCCGACTTGTCGTAAGAAACAACACAACCCGTTTCGCCTTCGCAAACAACAAGATCACCGTTTTGATTAACGTACATTCCGTTAGCGTGCGCGGATTGTTCCACGAAAACCGACAACTTCTTTTCCGTATCAGACCAAAAATAAATTTTGCTGTTCGGATCATCAACAAAATAAATGTTACCATCTGCTGTTACGGCGGGACCTTCGGTAAATCCAAAACCGTCAACAACTTTTTCAACTTGGGCATTGGTCGCAATAATCGAATCGTCCGCCAATAATTCCAACGACATCAATATTGCAACAATACAACAAAAAATAAACAAAATTCGTCTCATAAACATTCAGTGGTTAAAAGGTTAAGATTAAATAGTTAAATTGGTTTAATTTTAGGTTTTTGATTTTAGTTATTTCATTTTAGGTGTTTTACGATAGCGGTAATCAGGGCATTGCGAAGGATTGGTTTTGTGGTGAAATCGTTACAGCCGGCATCCAAACATTTTCGGTGTTCTTCCGACAACGTATGAGCCGTCAACGCCATAATCGGATTCGTGTAACCCATTTTACGCAGTTGACGCGTTGCCGCATAACCGTCCATCACCGGCATTTCCATGTCCATTAAAATTATATCAAACGGCAAAGCGTTGTCTCTATTTTTCGCAACATTGTCCATGTTTTTCGCAACAATTTCAACCGCCACCTGACCGTTTTCCGCTTCAATAACTTCCGCTCCTGCTTTTTTCATAATCAGTGAAAACAAACGCCGACTGTCTTGAGCGTCTTCCGCCAGCAAAATTCGCCGTCCGTTAAGCGGTGAAGACGATGTTAATGTCGTTGAATTGGCATCGGAATTTGTGTCTGAGTTTGAATTTGTGTTTGAATCGGAGTTTGAATTTAACCAATCCGATGTTTCCGAGTCGGAATTTTTGTTTTCGTAATCTGCGGAAAGAGATTCAAATACCGGAATCGTTTCAAATGGAGTGTCTTGGTCAAATTGTTGCGGTAATACGACGGTAAATGTGCTGCCAAAACCTGCACGGCTTTTAACAATCATCTCACCGCCCAAAAGCCGGATTAATTGTTTTGAAATCACCAACCCAAGCCCCGAACCATTGCCGAATTGCCGCGTTGTTCCGGCGTCCGCTTGTTGAAACGGCACAAATAATGTTGCTAAAATATCTTGCGAAATTCCAATTCCCGTATCTCTTACGGAAAAAAACAAATTACCTTCCTTTTTTGTACTTTTTTCCTTTTGACATTTATTCGGCGAATTTTGTGTATCGGCGTCAACCCAGGCGATTGAGACGTCAATCTCTCCTTGTTGCGTAAATTTGAGGGCATTTCCGAGCAGATTCACCAGAATTTGTTTGAACCGTACAGGATCAGTGTTCATCAATTTTGGGAGCGGTGTTAATGCTTTTATTATAAATGTCAGATTTTTCGCCCGCGCCTGAACCGCATAAAACATCGCTAATTCACGGAGAAACGGTTGAAGCGGAACCGCAATCTTTTCCACTTTCATCATGTCCACTTCCAATTTGGAAAAATCCAAAATATCGTTGAGAATCGAAAGAAGAAATTGCGCATTGCTGTGAATAATTTGCGCAATATTTTTACAATGTTTCAATGTATCCAGAGAAGATTCCGAAGCGGAAATATTTATTGTTCTATTTGTTCCGTTATTTTCATTGTTTTTATTGTTTCTATTATCTTTATTGTTTTCATTATTATTTTGATTATTTTCCTGTTGTGTTGGCGAGAGATAATCGTTGATCAATATTTCCGTGAATCCGAGAATGGCGGTCATTGGCGTTCGGATTTCGTGGGACATATTGGCGAGAAAGCGTGTCTTTTTCAATGCGTCTGCTTCGGCGAGTTCTTTTGATTTTTTGAGTTCTTTTAATTGTTTTGTCCAGTTACGTTTTTCCGCTATAATTCCTGTTAATTCCCGAATGCTTCGAACAAGATCATCCGTTGTTTGCGGATCAAACGAATCCGGCGAAAAAGAATAAAAAACAATTCCCGCTTCAATTTTTTGATGAATTTCAACCGGAACCGCCAAAATCGAACGGCATTTTGAATTTTCAAGAAAAGTTTTCCATTGAGCGAATTGTTCCTGCTGATCGAGATAATGTAATACGATTGGTTGTTTTTGGGCGATTGCCTGAAGCAATGGAAATTTATTGTTTACTTTTTCCGGCGGTTCTGCCGGTTCTGTTTCTGTTTCTCTATCAATTTGAGTGAAATCGATGCAATTTTTAACGGTTCCGGCGTGAAATACGGGGCGTATGATATTATCGGTACAGATTCCGTACCATGCTTTGGCGAGATGAAAAAGACGTGTTGCGGAATCTAAAAATGTTTGAACGAGTTCTTGTTCGTTTTGGTCGTAAAACGATTTTCGTATCTCGGCAATTAAAGAGAGATAACGATGTTCTTTTTCAAACTGAATTTGTGCCGTTTCAATAACCATAAAAATCTTGAACACAAGCGAAAATTTCTATTTTGTAACCGTTCATGGCAATTTGTTTATCAAATTACGTCTTATTGATTTTTGAGAAACAAAATTCGGAATGATAATCCGATGGGATTATTAATCCGATGGGTTAAAACCCATCGCTATTTTGGAATGCCCCCAATGGGGCAAAAAAACATAATTCCTACATAGGTGAGGTATTCCTCCAAAATAGCGGCGGGTTTTAACCCGCCGGACAATCCGTTTGAAAATTCTGTAAATTTTATTGATCCCTTCAAAATCTGTTGATCTTGTTCAAAAACGAAAACCGAATTGTCATGTGTGAGAAATATAAATCCTAACCCCTAACCCCTATTCCCTAAAATCTTGTGAATCGGTACTCTATTTTTAACACATTATTCTTTAACTCTTTCGATATATTCACCGGTTCGGGTATCGACTTTGATTTTTTCGCCTGTTTCGACGAAGTTGGGGACGAGGATTTCGGCTCCGGTATCGA
>JAISNF010000532.1 GCA_031276415.1 Planctomycetaceae bacterium | reverse complement strand
ACCGATTTTGTTGACGGAGTTAATTGTCCAAAAATCCAATCCATGAATCCAGACATAAGGAATGGTGATGGTAAAAGGGAGTTGCAGGGGGATTTCGCTCATTTGGAGATAAGAATCCCAAAGTGCAAGACCAGCCGCACCGGCAACAATAGAACCGGCATCAATATAACTGGTCATAGAAGCAACAATTGTTTTAGTCCAGGTCGAAGGGCGAAGCATAATAATTTTGACGCAACAGTTCGGTAATGCGTTTAAAATGTTGATAATTCGAAAACAAACGAAATATTATAACGGCATGAAAACAGAATAAAATACATGCAAATAAAATTTTTTTTTAATAGGAAACTTCTAAAAACTACAAATATATTTTTATTAACCACAGAAGACACAGAGGAAAGTTGATAGTTGAGAGTGGATAGTGGAGAGTTTCGCAATGCGGAATTAAAACTGCAACGTTAATAATTCCGATTGCGAAAACTATTAGTAATCATTCACGGTAATAGTTACAATATATTTATGGTTTTTTGAAGTTCCCTGAAATATGATGCGTCTCTTGACTAAACCAAAACTTCAATTAGAATATTTCGGAATTGCATTTTCTTTAACTTGTTTTTTCTTTAACTCATTAATGTTCAATAATGATATTCGGTTTTTTAATTTAACTAACTCACACTTTTAATTTAACGTAATTATTAGGTTACAAATATGCTTAGTTCTCAGGAAACGATTGCGTTGTTTAACAAATATGTTATTGGCAATTACACGCGTTATCCGGTATCATTGGTTCGCGGTGAAGGTTCTGAAGTTTGGGATGCGGAAGGGCGGCGTTATATTGATTTTTTTCCGGGTTGGGGTTGCGGACTTTACGGTCATTGCCCGAAACCGGTTGTTGAAGCCGTTCAAAAACAAGTCGCCAAACTAATTCATGTTCCAAATACATGGTACACCGAACTACAAGGACAATGGGCAAAACTCTTGTCCGAACGAAGTTTCGGCGGGCAGGCGTTTTTTTGTAACAGTGGAGCCGAAGCCAATGAAGCCGCGATTAAACTTGTTCGGTTACATTCTTCAAAAGAGCGTTACAAAATTATCACGTTTCAAGGAAGTTTTCACGGCAGAACAATGGGAGCGATTTCCGCAACAGCGCAACCCAAATATCATGAAGGTCTTGGTCCTTTGCTTGCCGGATTTATTTACGTTCCTTACGGCGATTTGAAAGCGGTAGAAGAAGCAATCGATAATGAAACAGCAGCGATTATGATTGAACCGATTCAAGGCGAAGGCGGAGTTCGTATGCCGCCCGAAGGTTTTTTGCAAGGTTTGCGAAAAATTTGCAACGAAAATAAATTGCTGCTTGTTTTTGACGAAGTGCAAACCGGTTGCGGACGAACCGGCGATTGGTTTGCGTATCAATATTTTGGCGTGGAACCTGATTTGATGACGCTTGCCAAAGCCGTTTCGGGCAGTCTTACCGGTGCGGCGTTGCTTGCTAAAAAGGAAATTGCGTCCAGTCTTCGTCCCGGAATGCACGCTGCTACTTACGGTGGTAATCCAATTGCTGCTGCTGCCGGAATTGCTGCTATTGAAATGATTGAAGCGGAGGGATTACTTGAGCGGGCGAAAAAAATCGGCGATATTTTTCGTGCGGAATTGAGTGATCTTGCCAATGAAGTGGACGTGATTCAGGATGTTCGTGGAGTTGGTGTGATGATTGGTGTGGAATTAGCGGTTGAGGGGGCGCCGTTTGTTAAAGCCTGTATGGATCGCGGGCTTCTGATTAACTGTACACATAACACTATTCTCCGGTTACTTCCCGCAATGAATATCAATGAACAACTTGTACGCGAAGGACTTGATATTCTCGCCGATGTGTTACGGAAATAATCCATTACGAAAATATACGCACGAAAATACACGCTCACCCGCACAAGATGTCGTGTTTTTTGTACTTTAAAATAATCGGCAATTATCAGCGTCATCTGTGGACTCATTTCTTTATTTCATCAAAAAAAATTATTCAGAAGTCCTTATTTTTCAATGATCCAAAATTGACAAAATCAAGTCATAGCAGTTGAATAATGCATGCAAAATGATATACTTTTTGCTGATTTTTGAATAATTTTGTTGATCTAATTTTTTAAATGAAGACAAAAATGAATAACGACTATTATAAAACATTGGAAATTCCTAAAACGGCAACCCAAGAAGAGATTCAGAAAGCCTATCGGAAATTGGCAAGGAAACACCATCCTGATATGAATCAAAACGATCCCAACGGAGCAAAAGAAAAATTCCAAAAAATTCAGGAAGCATTTGATATTCTCGGAAATCCTGAAAAACGAAAGATTTATGATCAATTTGGAGTTTCGCCGGATCAAATGGGTTCCGGTGGAGGTCAAGGACCGTTTCAATGGTCTTTCGGCGGCGGTTCGCCAAGCGGAGGAGCCTTTCACGGCAACCATTTCAGTTTTGAAAATCTGGATGATCTTATAAAAATGTTCGGAAGCGGTGGCGGTTTGGGAGGCGGATTTAGAAATAATCAGACATCGGACGAATTTTTCAATGCCGGTTCCAGTCGGCGACCAATTCGCGGCTCCGATCTGGAACGTGATCTGCTAATTCCCTTTGTCATGTCAATTGAAGGCGGAAAAATTGATATGAAAATCCGGCGTCCAACCGGTCATAGTGAAACTGTTACCGTAACAATTCCGGCGGGAATCAGTAACGGTAAAAAAATCCGACTCAGCGGACTCGGTAATCCGGGTCAATACGGCGGTAAAGCCGGAAATCTCCTGATTACAGTTTCTGTGGAAGAACATCCTTTTTTCAAACGTAAAGATCAACATCTTTATGTTAAAATTCCCGTAACGCTCAAAGAAGCGGTTTTTGGTGCGAAAATTGATATTCCAACCCCCAAAGGTAAGGTAACTCTTACAATTCCGCCGGGTTCAAGCAGTGATACAAAATTACGAGTACGCGGTTGCGGTATTGTTACAAAAGAAGAAATCGGCGATCTCTTTGCCGAACTTTCTATCATTTTACCGAAAAAATGGACACCGGCAGAAAAAGAATTGTTACAAAAAATCACTTCCGAACCCGCCGAACCCGTCCGAAACGAACTACATTGGAACTAAATAGTTAATAAGACGCCTCTAAAAATTCAATAATATTAGGTAACCGCCCTTTTAATTAAACACAGATTATTTAACCACAGAGAACACAAAGAAGAAAAATTTAATTTTAAAAAAGTTATTTTAGATCAAAAGTCAAATAGTAAATAATGTTTTGATTCCAATTAAAAATTCACTCTGTGTCCTCTGTGGTTAATAATAACTCACAAGTTGAACCATTTTGCCATGAAAGCAAAAATTTATTCTTGCGCCGTAAAATATGCATGGAATGAACTTCGGCTTGCAAAAAAGAACAAGACTGCGTAACATGAGGTACTAATTATATTTCAGGGATTTGCGGTTTGTTTTGTAATTATAACCACAAAAAACAACACGCAAAATTTTATAACACCAAACCCGTAAACATAAAAGCAAAATCATGAATGAACAACAACAACATGCAAAAATTCTTGCAACATTTCGGCGTCAAATTTTCGCCGTCTTGTTTCTCAAAAAAATCGTTATATTTACATCGCTATTTTTGTTTCTCTGGGGAACGATTATCTTAACACTTCGCGTCGGCGGTTGGTATAACACGAATATTGTTGCGATTATTTCGCCCATTTATATTCTTGTTCCCTTCTCGGCGTGGTTCGTCGCTCGCCGGAATCTTCCCGATAATCGGAAATTAATAGCCATTTTAGATTGTGATAATCAAGTTGGCGGTCTTATGATGTGTTCTTTTGAAAAAGAACTCGGCGATTGGGCAATTCGCATGGGAACATTAAATATTCCGAAAATCCATTGGGAATCTCAACGAATCATCGGTCTCATTTTATTTGCGGTTTGTTTTGCTGCTGTTTCGTTATTCCTTCCCATATCGGCACTTTCCAAATCCACACAAAATCGTCTGAATGTCGAAGACCAAATACGACGTTTAACCTCGCAACTCGATACACTAGAACAAGAAAAAATTTTGGATGTCGAAGAAGTCGAAACCCGAAAACTCGATTTGGAACATATTCAAAATAACGCTGACGGTTTGGGACCGGTTAAAACATTCGACGCTTTAGATCATATTGAAAACCGTATGAACCAAAAAGCAGCCGAAGCCGTTGAAAATGCTCAACAAACTATCGAAACTCTCGCCAATGCCGAAACTCTTTCGCAACAAGTTAAGGAAATATCCCCAAAACTTGATGAATCAACCGCTCAATCATTGATAGAAGGTTTGGCTCATTCATTGGAAGAAATGTTTGCTCAAAACAAAGAACTCGCTGAAAATATGGAAGAAATATTGGACAAAAAATCAGAGGAAACTCAACAGAACAAAAATGCCCCAAATAATAACAACGAACAAAATAAAAACAAACAAAACGAAAAAGAAATATTGGAATCTCTGAAAAAAATGTTGAACGAAAATAATCTGCAAAATCTGACACCGGAAATGCTTCAACAGTTGTGTGAAGTAATGAAACAATGTCAAGGGAATTGTGAACGAAAGTGTGAAAATTTACAAAATGCAGGATTTCCGATTGATTCGGATATTCTCAAAAAATTGTCTGAAGCGAAAAAAATTGAACGCGAAGAGGCAGAACGAATATTGAGTGATCTTTGGGCAAACTGTGACGGTTGCGAAGGCGATTGTCCGGGCGCACGCAATGAATCGTCTTTTAGTCCGCGTTACACAAAAAAACAGAATTGGACAACTGATCCGAATGAAGAACCGGGCAAAACGCGATTCACAAAAAATGCCGATGAAGAAGGCGCAGAATTTCAGGCGACTTTTTTACCGTTGTCTGATATTGAGGCGTTTCGGAACAGTCAAAAGATCGGAGCGTCCATTTCGTCACCGGAAATTGATGCTGACAATGTTCAGGATCATCACGGCGGAGCCATCACCAACACTGACGGCAGCACCGGAACCGCTCATAACTCAACAATTTATCCTCAACATCGCGGAACCGTCGAACGATTTTTCAAACGGTAACATTCAAAAATTCTGAAAAAATTCGTCTTGACCCGTTTGGAAAAATACTTTATACTCCTCCGCACTGTTAGAAAATTCGTTGGATAATGAATCATCAAAGCAACATTTCCCGCAAAAAAACTTCAGAACAAATAATCAAAATGACAAAACTAACAAAAATATAAATACAGCGTATTTTAATAGCGTGTTTTAATTATGACGATTTTTTAATAACGTGTTTATTTTAACTAACCCATTAAAAGGCGGCAAAAGAGTTGCCGTAACAATAACAGACGCAAATTCCCGCAAGGCGGCTGTTTTCACAACAATAAGAAAAGGAGTTCTGTCTCAAAGGAGCCGCAAACGTGTCTATTTCTTCCGATGATCAAGTGAAGGAACGGATTCGTGAGGCAATTGACATTGTCGATTTGGTGTCGCAATATATTCCGTTACGGCGATCCGGTCGGAATTTTGTTGGTCGTTGCCCATGGCATGATGATTCAAGACCAAGCCTTCAAGTTAATCCGGTACGGCAAACATTCAAATGTTGGGTTTGCGATATTGGCGGTGATGTTTTTTCGTTTGTAATGAAAATCGAAAATGTCGGTTTCAAGGAAGCACTCGAAATCCTCGCCGACAAAACCGGTATCACGTTACCAAAAAAACAGAAAGCCGAAAATAGTAAATGGAAAACAGAAAATAGAGAACAAGCAGCAGAAGATGGAGAAAATGTAACCGCTGAATCGCCGACAATTGAAATAACCCGAAAACAATTATTTCAGGCAGCGGAATGGTTAGCGAACAGTTATCATGAAGCCTTACTTCATTTGGACGAAGCGGAAATTGCACGAAAATATTTGACCGAACGCGGAATTGACAACAACGCCGTTAAAAAATTCAGGATTGGATACGCTCCAATGGAATTTGAATGGCTTGTCAATAAAGTGAAACGTAAACATGAACGCCTGCAAATTTTGGAAATCATCGGTAACTTGAAAAAAAAGAGTGAGGATTTTTTTCGCGGACGGTTAATTTTTCCAATTCGTGACGAAAATGGTCGGACTGTTGCCTTTGGCGGACGTTTGATTCCCAATTCACCGCTTAGCCGCGATTCGTGGCACAAAGACAGAAAATACCTTAATTCATCGGAGACAACATTATTTTCGAAACACAAAGTCCTTTACGGTCTTGACCTTGCCCGACACAAAATCAAAGAGACACGGCGGGCATTGATTATGGAGGGTTACACTGATTGTATTGCTGCCCATCAATTTGGTTTTAGCGATGCGGTTGCGGTACTTGGAACGGCGTTGGGACCAGCGCACATCCGATTATTGTCGCGATTAGCCGCCGATAAAATAATTTTAATGCTTGACGGCGACAAAGCCGGTCAGACGAAAGCGGAAAGCGATCAGGTACTTAAAGATTTTATTGCGGAAGGTGCCGATATGTCGGTGTTGATTTTACCGGAAGGGCTTGATCCTTGCGAATTTTTGGAACAATACGGCGCAGAAGCATTGGAATTGTTACTGAAAACGGAAACAGTGGACGCACTGGAACATATTTTTCGATCAAAAACTCGTGGAATTGATTTGAAGAACGATATTATTGGTTCGAGTAAGGCATTGGATGCGATCCTTGAAATTATCGCCTTTGCGCCAATCAAAGGAACCGCACCGGATAATCCGATACGGTTTCGGATTGAAAAAACGATACAAAATTTGTCCGTGCGCTTTTTAATTTCAGTGGACGAAATCAGACGGAGATTGAAAGAAAAACAATACAAAGCCGAAGCAGAAATTAAACGTAACATCAGTCAGGAAGAAAACGTTGCGGAAAACAATGAAAGTACGGAAAATACAGACAACATCAATGAATTGTGGAACGATAAAAACTTATTGCCGGACACATTGGAACGGGACATGCTTGAACTTTGGATTGCGGATCCAACGGCGATTTATGAATTTTGGGAAACAGTGCCGATGGAACGTTGCCGGTCACCGGTAACACGAATCATTTACGAAAAGTGTAACAAATTAATTGAACAGAACAAACCGGCAACATTTAGCCGTTTGATTGTTGCTTTTGATGATCCTCAAATGAAAAACTTTCTTGTAGAACTTGATGAGTCGGGGCGTGAAAAATTTTTTAACGATAATGATTTGGAGCAACATGTTTATCATGACGAATTGGAGGAACTTGGTAAATCGCTTCGTGAAGAAATAGAAGAACCGCAACTGGATAAAGAGTTGCGGACAAAACTGATTCAGGAAATTATTGATGGTTTTAACCGAAGAGATTCCGAACGCACGAAAATTACCGATATTAGTACACTTCGCGGCGATTCCCTGACGGAAATGGAAAAAGCAAATAAATTGCTTCAAATACAAAAAAAGTTACAAAAACAGCAGGAAGAAATACGCAAAAAACTCAACGGCGAAAATTAAGGCTAAAATTAAAGAAATCAGCGAACTATTATGATAACAATAATATTAAACAACAATATTAAAACGATAATATCTGTTTTTGATACAACAAAAAAATTTGAAACCGGTTATGGTTTCATAATGTTTCCCAATGTTTCCCGATAATCGGTTCGACGGATCGAACCGGTCATTAACTTTAACCCAGGAGAGTTTAATGTCACGGATGACTGTGCTTGAAAGTAAAAATGTTACGAATGATAAAGTGCCGAATCGTGTTAATTACGAGGAGGTCGTTAACCACTTAAACGAGGAGGAGATGAGCGAGATGTTTCGGGCGGCTGAATTATTCGGCAGTTTTGAAACGGATCGTAACAGAATTTCTGATGAAGATGATTTTTTTATCGAACTATCGTCAAGCCAACTCTCTGCGGAACCGGAAGACGATGATGAAGATGAAGAATCCGGTATTGAACGCGGAATCGACAAATTAAATGTAACATCCGTTTCCGTACTGCAATCCGAAAATGAAAACGAAAATAAAAGTGAAAACGAAAATAGAAACGGAAATGAAGAGCCGGTATTTACAATGCCCGCTCCGGAACCGGAACGTTGGAATAGTGATCCGATTCGGTTGTATCTTTCGCAAATGGCAAATATTCCGCTTCTGACCAAAGAAGAGGAAGTGGTTTTATCGAAACGAATTGAAAAAAGCCGCCGTGCATTTCGTCGTTGTGTTCTTGGTTCGCCGTTTGGTCTGCAAAATGCTTTTTGTACATTAACAAAAGTGTTTCACGGTCAATTGGCGTTTGAACGGACAATCAAAATGTCGTTGACGGAAAAACTTTCAAAAGATCAGATTCAACGCCGGATGCCTCACAATTTACGGACATTGGCTCCGCTGCTTGAGTCGGTAACTTCGGACTTTGAGTTATTGGTACGAAAAAGCACTCCGGCGAAAACGAAAAATGTTGCGAAAAAACGGTTTCTGGAACGCCGCCGCAGAGCGTTAAATCTTATTGAAGAGTTGAGTCTTCGCAATCGTTGTGTTCATGCTTTAATGAAACAACTTGAAAGTATCTCCAAACGCATGAACGAAATTTCACGGATTCTTCAGGATTCAGGAACTTTCATCATGCCGGAACGCCGTATGATGTTGCAAACCGAACTTCGGAATCTTATTGTTACAACACAAGAAAGTCCGAAGAGTTTGCATTTTCGTTGCCAAAAGATGCATGATTTGCTCAAAGAATATGAGCAGGCGAAATGTGATTTATCGCGCAGTAATTTGCGGCTGGTTGTTTCTGTTGCGAAAAATTACCGGAATCGCGGATTGAATTTTCTTGATTTGATTCAAGAGGGCAACACAGGTTTGATGCGGGCTGTGGACAAATTTGAATATCGGCGCGGTTTCAAATTTTCAACGTATGCGACATGGTGGATTCGTCAGGCGATCACGCGGGCTATTGCGGAACAGGCGCGGACGATTCGGATTCCTGTACACATGATTGACGCTCTGACAAGTTTGCGTAACATTGCTCGTATGATGTATCAATCAAGCGGTCGCGAACCCAATATTCATGAAGTTGCGGAGGCTGCGGATATGACGGTTGATGAAGTCCGGCGAATTTTGTTGATGGGTACAAATCCGATTAGTTTGGAACATCCGGTTGGTGAAAGTGACGAAAATTGTTTCGGTGAATTTGTTGCCGATACCAATTTTGATCGCCCCGAACATTCCGCATCGAATGATATGTTACGAAAAGAAATCGGAAAACTCCTGAAAACATTGACGCCGCGTGAACGTGAAATCATTAAATTGCGTTACGGTCTCGAAAACGGATATTCGTACACGTTGGAAGAAGTTGGGCGTATCTTTCAGGTAACACGGGAACGTGTTCGCCAAATTGAACAAAAAGCCGTTCAAAAATTACAACAACCGGGACGTTGTCGGATTCTTGCCGGTTTTCTGTCACACGAAGAATAAAGATAACAAAAAAATCGTCCGCAGAGAATACAGATAAACACAGATTATTTTAGAAAATATGAAACGAAAAAGTTAAAGCAAACAAATTTCCTATTCTCAAAAATTATCGGCGTTTATTTGTATCATCTGCGGACACTTTTTTGATTTCTTTAACATGAAGAGTTACAAAAAAACTATTCGATCAGATTTTTTAAGCGTTTGTTTTTTTCCTCCAATGTTTCATGACGCAATTGTTGTTGTTGTTTAATAATTGCACGCAAAATATCAATCGCCTCATTGAAACTTTCCATTGAAACCATATTGTCCCGAATCGTTGTCATTTTTTTTATTACAATATTGAATTGTTCGAGAACCGTTTTTTGTTGTTCCAATGCCGTTTTACGAAGCGGTTGATCGCGAACCTCCAATGTCTGTTGCAAAAAAACAATCATTCGGTCTGTTTCAGGAAAATCCGTATCAACTAATTCCTGCATCGGTTGAATAATTCCCCGATCAAGCCGTTGCTCCGCATCTTCTGAAAAAATCCGGTTGTTGACCATTTCACGGCGAATCAGAGAAAATGATTCAATAATCATTCGTAAATCATAAACCTCTTTTTGTGTATCACGCAATGACCGTGAAATATTGTACAAACCGGTTGCCGCCTGTTCTTTTGAAATTGTTTCCAAAATCTTTTTTTTCTTCGCTTCCAATTCTTCCTGATTTTTTTCCTCAGCATCAACATCAATAAGCGGTTCACTAATCACCGAAAGTGATTCTGTTTCACGAATCAGTTCTTCCGTCGGCTGCAACGAAAATTCTTCAATCAATGTTTTTGTCCGTTCCGTCTCACCGATCAAAACCTCAAAACGTTGCCGCAACGAAATTTCGCGCACTTCAAGCAAACTCAATAATCGTTCCGGTGAAACAATTTCAAGCATCCATCGCGGTCCCAAACCGATTTGACCCGTCTGACCGTCAAGATTAAACCGATCAGCCGCCTCAAGAAAAAGTGAAAGTTTATCACCGGGCTGAACACTAATTTCAGAAACGGAAAACTCTTGCGCCAACGGAAACACGGTTTGTCCGCTCTCGACTCCGGCAATGGCAACCGATCCCTGATTTTTTTGTAACGATGTTACGTTTTTCGTTTGTAATTCCTCTTCCTGATTTGCGGGCAACGAATTTTCAGGCGGCTTGTTTTCAGAAGATTGATTTTCCGGCGAAACAGATTCAGAAATATTGTCTCGATTTCCGCGTTCAATTTCGAAACGATAAAATGCCGAAGCAAGACCGTTGTCGTCCGTGATTTCACCGGAAGCAGGCAAAACCGCATTGGGTGTAATCGCCGTTCCAATACCGTCAAGCCTCGCTGTAACCGTCGGCGGTTGATCCTTAATAATACCGAAACGAATTCGAATCGGTTGACGGTTTCGCAAAAAATCAATATCTTCAAGTTGAAATTCAAGAAGGGCGTCGTGTCTGATTTTTTGAAGCGAAAAAGATAATAAATCAAACGGTGTTGTTACCGGACTTTGTCGTAACATCACCGGTTCACCACGATCAAGAACCGTTGCGGCTTTGATAAGCGGTTTCGTCGATTGTCCCGTAACAGTAATATCGGTTCCGTCGGGAATACTCATTTGTCCACTTACCGAAATCGTCCGATTATTCCGTTCCAGATATTCGGGGAAATTTTGTTTCAATTTCATTTCCGTTAATGCCGGCGGCGGAACCACTTCAATAAACAAATCATTAATCGTTGAGTCCGCTCCCCGAACCTGAATCGGCAATGTTTCAAGCATCTCGGTAAATGTGTACGAAAAAAAACGCCAATCGGTTCCTTCCAGAGTTTCTGTCCGAAATTGATCCATCACTATATTTCTGTAACCGCTTTCCCGTGAACCAAGACGAAGACGAACCGTTTCGGGAACCAACGGCATCGCAGTATTTGCCCGAACTATTAACGTAAAAGAATCCCCGCGACCAATCCGTATTCGACCATTCCGCTCAGCAAAACCCTCAACAACCAACTGCGAACGACGAGGCCAATCACGATTCGAAAGAAGAATATTCCGCGAAAACCAAATCTCGGAAGTTTCTGTAAATGTTGCAAAAAAAACGGTTAAAATTCCGGTTAAAATAAGCACCAAAACCAATCGCCACAAAATCCGCCCCAACCGGAAATATTTCTGAACAGGAATATTTTGTAATATCTCCGCCGCTTCTACAACTGTTTTTTGCAACAGAACCGGATTAAATTCATTTTTAGTTTGCGTTACAGCACCGAGTTCCACTACGGTTATTAACGATTCGTTCAACGATGGCGTAAAACGTTCAAAAACAGACGCCAACTGATCATGGCGAATATTGATACAACAACGCCGGATAATCCGAAACCAGACAAAATAACACAACACCGCCAACAATAAAAAAAGCGTCAATCCCCGAAATAGTTGCGATAATTCAAAAAAACGATCCAGCCCTAAATCAAACAAAAACAAAAAAATAACAATAAAGAATATCGTTATTGCCCCGTCCAAAAACGCATAAATCCGAAGCGTCCGTTGCAAACTCCGAAGTTTTTGGAAAATAATCGCTGGAAGTTGCGGAGGAGAAAAATTCATAGTAATTATCTATTTTATTGAAACAAATACGTTAATAAAACAAAAATTCACTATTTAGTATCCGCTTTTTTCGTTACTATTTCCGGTTTCGCCGCAAATGTTTGGCGTGCTGGAACCATTGACACCAAGCCGGTCAACTCCCATGTCCACAAACATCTGAGCACGCACCTTGTCGCGAATCCCACCGGACGGTTTGACTTTGATACGTCCCGCAGCAGTTTTCAACATATTGCGGACATCTTCTTCTTTGGCTCCTTCGCCATTAAAACCGGTTGATGTCTTTACAAAATCAGCACCGGCTTCAATACATATTTCTGTTGCACGTGTTATTTCTTCAGGTGTCAACTGGCTCGTTTCAAGAATAACTTTGACCAAAACCGGAGTGAGTTCCTGTTGACGCCAATGGTGATGAGCAATATTGACAACCTCTTGAATTTCATCACGGACTTCGTCCCAAAGTCCACTGCGAATCCAACCGTAATTGGCAACCATGTCAATTTCTGCAACACCTTTCTTACAATAAAGTTTTGCTTCGGCAATTTTCGTTTTAGTGCAAGCGGTTCCGTGTGGAAAACCAAGAACACAGGAAACTTCCGTCTCCGTGCCACGACACATCTCCACCGCAAGACTAATATCACAAGGTCGAACACAAACTGTTTTCACCTTATGCTTAATTCCCGAAAGAATACATTTAATGGCTTCCTGACGAGTCATTTGAGGAACCAAAATTGCGTGATCAAGATAACGATTAATCATGTTTTTGAAATTTTAATAAAAAGTAATAAAGTAGCAAAAAATTAAGTAAATACAATTTACAAGTCAGCGGCAAAATCGTCCAACGACGAACAATTCACCGCATGAACAACCAACGACTTTAACGCAACAACATCCGTTCGTTGCTTGAGCGCATTAACAATAGATTTGGGAACTTTTCCAAATCTATCGCTCAAAATACCAAGAATCATATTGACACATCCTTTCAATTCTCCGCGTGCTTCACCAAGTGCTACGCCGCGAACTTCACCAAGTGCTATACCGCGTGCTTCTCCGCGTGCTTCTCCGATTTCGATTCCTTCTTGTACAATTCCTTTTTTAATAGTAGTAGCCATTTTAAGACCCTCCGCTCCAGTGAAAACTTTTGTTATGGTTTGAACAACTTTCTCCGATGTTAAATCAGTTGTCCAAGTACAATATCGTGTAATACTGGTTGTTAAATCCAGTGTGTGTTGTTTTCCCAAATCCGCAATTTTAACACGTTCCAGAATTGGGGCTAATTGAGTACCGAATGTTCCATCAGTTGCCCGTTTGAAGGATTCGGCAATTGCTTGAGTTTCTGGTTTTCCGGGCAAATTGTCGTAGGAAAACCGTTTCATATTGATCACAATCATCTTGAATTGAGGAACAAACCGTTTGAATTCTTTCGGAATTTTACCGAAAATACTCTGAAAAAACTGTTTTTCATCAATGTCTTCATTTCCATTATACAAAAGAAGCATCAAGGGAATAGACGGTTTGTAATTTTCCGAATAATTTGTTGCCGTCCAACCAAAATATAAAAACATAAAACATTGAGCCCCCATTTGAAGCGGAACAAACCGGCTTGGTCTGGATTTATGTTCTAAAAACATGAGGACTTCTGAATTTCGTTTTGTATCACGTAAACGCGCCGTAAATGCCACATCCAAAATTATTTCTTTGAGTTCACTATTCAAATAATGAGTTGGAACCGCAACCAAATGGTTTAAGTGAACATGCCGAGCGACAATAGGATCGGCATAATGTTTTAAGAAATCAGCGGCATACAAAGGATTACCGACTGTTTTTTTAGCGAATCGGTCATGCGGATTGTTTAGCCTGTCTATTTTCAAAACCTTGTCTGTTTTCGGAACAGTGTTCTTGTCGATTGGATTTTCTTTAATATCTGTTTTCATAGGTGTTATTTTAGACATGAGCGGTTGAAATTGCAACGGGGTGAGTTTTCGTTTGAAGGATAAATTGTGTAATTATTCCATAACATCGAACAATTGGAAGTGGGCGAGTACGCCGCCTTGACATAAAAGAACAAGTCTGTACAATGCTTAAAAATTTTGAGTGTTTTGATTTGTAAAAAATCGGGGCGTAGCTCAGCTTGGCTAGAGCGCTGCGTTCGGGACGCAGAGGTCGCTGGTTCAAATCCAGTCGCCCCGACTTTCACAAAATTATACAAAATAAAGGCTTGCAGCATTAACTTCACTTTCTCTCAAACCGTTCTCTTTTAATTTGTTTGTGGTTGAATCTCAGTTGAATTTCAAAAGATAAGCGACATTTCTACGAAAACCGCAACAATTGAGGTTGCCTTAAATAGCGTTTTGATTCCAATTAAAAATTTCCTCTGTGTTTTTTGTGTCCTCTGTGGTTAATAAAAATAAACTCGTTGTTTTTAGGAGTTTCCTATTGTAAACAAATTAAAGCAGGTATTTTACGAACATTCCGCAGAAATATAACACTTTTTCGTTATGTTTCCGCCGCTAGTTATAACGGAGTTTTATTATGTCTATTGGTGAACAGAGAATTTTTTTGTAATTACGGTTATTCTGTACTTATTGACACTTATTGACCAAAATGAAATTCCGTTCTTCGAAACTGACCCGGTTTTTACAAACAATTCAACAACCGTTTTTTCTTCTTGACGGTAATGCGACATTGTTATTCTGTAATCACGCATTGGAGGAATGGACGGGTTGTCAGGCGGAGCAACTGATTGGTTTATTATTTCGTTATCGGGCTTCTACTTCGCGGCAAAAACATGAAATGATTGCTGCTGCATTGGCTCCGCCGCCGGAAGTGTTTCAGGGACAACATCGCCGGATTTTGTTGACGATTGACCGTGTTACCTCACAAAGCCGCCGTTACGCTGATTTTGTTCCGCTTTCTATTTCGCCCAATTCACACGGTGTTCTTGTGCTGGTTGATCAATCGGACGCAACAGCGATTTTGCCGGAACGCCCCGAAACCGCCGAACAACAAGCCGCTTTAGAACTTCATCAAGCATTATTATCGTTTCGTCGGCGTCAGGCGGGACGATTTCAGTGGGAACGGATGATTGGTGTTTCGCCGTCCATGCAACGAGTTCGACGTTTAGCGAGGTTGGCGGTTGATTCAACTGCCTCCGTTTTAATTTTAGGCGAATCGGGAACCGGTAAAGAACATCTTGCATCGGCAATTCATTACGGTCAAGGCAATGATCCGCCCGGCGCATTTGTTCCTATTGAATGTCAAATTCTCGGGCAGGAATTGATTACTTCAACAATTTATGCGTTTCGAAAACGGTTTCAGCGTGAAGAAACATCGCGGCGGCATACGTTGTTCCTGAAAGATGCGGATGCGTTACCGGAAACGCTTTATCCGCTTCTCGCTGAATTTGTAACGGCAAGTTCTGCCAACCAACGTTTGATAGCAGCCTCAACATTGGCAACTGATCATTGGACAAATCATGAATCTTTTCCGATTGTGCTGGGAACAATTACAATTGAACTTCCGCCGCTTCGTCAGCGCAAAGACGATATTCCGATGCTTGCTCAGATGTTCCTCGAAGAACACAACGAAACGGCAAACCGTCAACGCGGCGGTTTTACATCGGATGCGTTAGATTTTTTGGTGCAGTATTATTTTCCTGGTAACATTGAAGAGTTGGAGCAATTAGTTGGCGAGGCGTATCGGAAGAGTGAGGCAACACTAATTACGGCGTCTGATCTTCCTGTTCGGATTCGGAATGTTTGGGAGGCGGCGGCGCAGGTTCCGGCGGATAATAAACCGATTGAGTTGGAACCGTTTCTGCAAAATATTGAAAAGGAATTGATTGAACGTGCTTTGCATCTTGCCGATAATAACAAATCCAAAGCAGCGGAATTGCTGGGAATTACGCGTCCGCGTCTTTACCGCCGGCTCGAATTTTTCGGGTTAATTGATTCCGAAACAATAGAAAACTAACATTAGAGAACATCGAAAAACCACATATTCATTTTTATTAACCACATTATTAACTACAGAGAACACAAAGAAAAAGTGTCCGCAGATTCCGTTGATTATCGCAGATAATTTTTTTGAGAATACGAGACAACAAAATAGGCGAAAAAATTTTTTTGTTTTGTATTTTACCTATTTTAACAAATTGGTGTCAAAACATCAGGAAAAAATCTGAAAAAAAATAAAACTTAGCGCAATCTTAACACAATCTTAATATGTACTTAATATATCTCGCTAAAATAACATGCGTACTTAACAATGTAAACTTT
>JAISNF010000506.1 GCA_031276415.1 Planctomycetaceae bacterium | reverse complement strand
TGAAATTGATAAACCTGTAAAAATAACGATAAACCGTGAAGGTAATAATATTGACTTATCCATCACACCTTCCGTCCAGATTAGCAGATAACGGTGTTTCGGTAAAACATCGCCGATCTTCTAAGTTACGGTCATAAATAAATTATTTGATTATTTTGCAAAAATTTTGCCGAATAAAGTATGAATTAGGGTGACAAAGAAAAGATTGATGTTAAATTTGACAAAGTAGAGAGATATTTATTTGGCGTGTAGTTTTTAATTGAATTGTTGTGATAATAAGTTCCTTATGATAAATCATGTTTTTGCCAGAACAACAGTTTAAACCGGTTTTAATTCTTTTTTATGTTGTTGTTGCGGCTTCTGTTTGGAAATATTTTTCAATTACGGTTGTATCGGGTTCTTTTGCTAATAACACAATAGCAATTTTTTTGTTTGGGGCGTATCCTCTTATTGGTTCGTTTCTGCTATTTGGAGTAATACCGATGGGAATTATCCGGTACGTATTCCGCGAACGTCTTTCGGATTACGGGCTTCGGTTTGGTATTCCATTGCGTACTGTCCGTTCGTTTTTAATAGCAGCCCCTATTGTCATTCTTATTGCGTTTTTAACCGGTCACAATGCGGCATTTTTTGATGTTTACCCGTTAAACGAGGCGATTCGCCCGCAAAATGCCCGAATTGGTTATTTGTTATTTGCGGTACATGCGGTGATTTATTTGGGTTATTATTTTGGCTGGGAATTTTTATTTCGCGGTTTTTTACAACACGGTCTTTCAGAGCAATGTGGTGTACCGACAGCGATTTTGATTCAGACATTAGCCTCGACCATGCTTCATTATGGTCATCCGGGCAGTGAGGTATTTGGTTCAATTATTGCTGGTTTAGCGTGGGGGATTCTTGCGTTTCGAACTCGTTCCATTCTCTCCGGTTTTGCCCAACACGCCTTGCTTGGAATCGTGCTTGATTGGACGTTAATCTATACCCGATAAATTCTTAGTTTAGTTTTTCCGGTAAACACAACTTAAAAAAACCAACATCCAATATTTCACGTTTATAATTTTTATGGCGTACTAATTTTCCGGAAAAAGTAACCGGTAAATTTTCTTTATACGCACGAATTGCTGTTGTGTGATCGTTTTCATTAAGCCACGCAACCGTTTTGAAGGAGTCTTTATCATAAGAAGAAACTTGAAGGTGTACATATCCTTCTTTTTTTCCGTGTTCATTTGTTTCTCCTTCTAAATCTACTACAAAACCGGTGAAAAACTCTATGTTTTGTTTTTCGACAGGTGGAGTGATTAAGCGGCTTATTTTTTCAATCTCCTGAAAATAATGAGGAAGAATTGTTATTTGAGAGGGAACTTTTTTTTCCGGCAAAACCGGAGCCCATTCTGTTGATAATTCTATGGTTGCATCATCCCAAAGTTGCAAATCGACCAGAGCATTAACCAGATTATTACTGAACAACGG
The DNA here is from genome assembly GCA_031276415.1 of Planctomycetaceae bacterium. GTDB lineage: Bacteria > Planctomycetota > Planctomycetia > Pirellulales > Thermoguttaceae > WRKP01. The sequence continues at coordinate 2,373 of JAISNF010000506.1, read as the reverse complement.
TTTGTTTTTTATTTTATCAATAAACAATTGAGTTGTATTTTTTTGAACAGCATTAACAATTTGGCTGGTACTTTTTAAGAGATGTACAATTCCATTACGTATGGTTCTGCTGCGCATATCTTCGAGTGTATTATCTTCGTCGGCAATATCAACAGGAGCAATTATTTTTACAACAAAACTGCCAAGTTCTGTTTGACCAAATTGAGCGTGTTCGAGTGTTTGTGTTACCAAATTATGATTCATTTTATAATGATGCGCTGTTTTTGGGTATTGATTATCGCTAATAGCAGCCCGCAAAGAATCAATAACACCGGAAATAAATCTATTAACAACAGTAAGTGAAAGTGATCCTGATTCTGCTTGTTGTGATTGAATTCTATAACGCAATATATCGGCGTCTGGGTTGGACAATTGGGTCAAAATAGAAGCAATATCACGTTGTTCATATTCTTGCAGCCGATTAACAGCAATAAGAAGATCCTCAGGATAAAGTTGATAATCATCCTCGCTGGGAAACACTATTTGTTGTTGTTTATTTTTAGGATGATTAAAGAGAAAAATATCTTTGCGAGACATTTTTTTTACTTCTTTCCAACCTTTGGCAAGAAGATATTTTCTGACATTGTATGGTTTAATATTTTTAGCAAGAGAAAATAACGCATTATGATTCATATCTTAACTCTTTTTCTTCAGATAGTTTGTTTATTAAAGTTTGAAGTTGTTCAACAGAGAAAAGATTTTTTGTCGGAATAAAAATTGTGGTACTATTTCCTTCGCAAGGCGGTGCTCCGGTAAGGCTTGTCCAATAGGAACATTTTTTTAATATCAGTTCATTTTCAGAGAGAGAAAGCCAATCTTTGGGGTTATCAGGAACATGAAATAAAATAAATAAAAATGGAGTTGTTGATTTTTGAGTATATTTGTCAAATTGTTTTGCCGTCAATGAATAGTGAATTTTATTATCAACAATGATAGGTTTTTGACGAATTGATTTAAGTTGAACATTAATATCAATTATTTTAATTTTCTTTTTTCCTGAAAATGTTAATCGGGCATCAATTCCCATATTATCTGCATCACGATTAGTTTGTTCACAAATACCACCGGCGCGTGATACAACAGCATGTAAATAAGAAAAACTCAAATTTGATTGAATTTTATTTAGTTCGATTTTATTATTTTCCATTCTAATTGCAATAGTTGGTAAAAAACAAGAATCTGGAAAATCGGTTCTTTCAAAATCGGCAAAATCCCTCCCAAAAAATCAAATTTTTTTACAAGGAAAACAGCGGGGAAATTGCACTGGAACGAAACTGAAAGATTTGCTACGATTCCGAAAGAAAATGCAGAAGGAATTTAGGATCGATAAATTTTGATTTTCATGGTTTTAGTTCGTTTATATTGGATATTTTTTTTGTTGGTATTTTTTTGCGGTTGTCATTGGGGCAATGCCTTAAGAACGATTACGCCGATTCAGATGCTTAGCAATGAACGGAGTCGTCTTGGAATTGCCGCGATGGAACGCGGAGATATTACAGAAGCCGAAAAACGGCTTGAAGAGGCGGTTAAACTAAACAAAAGGGACGCCGATCATCGTCGGCATTACGCCGACGCTCTTTGGCAACGTGGAAAATATGAAGACGCCCTCCGGCAACTCGATGAAGCGGCTAAACGCGGCGGAATCAATGATGTGTCTTTACATATTTCGCTTGCGGAAAAACATTTGATGTTGAATCATTTTTCAACAGCGTATCATCATGCCGATATTGCCGTGCGCTTGGCTCCGCAGGAATATAAAGGTTGGGCGTTACGTGGAAAAGCAGGTTGGTTTTTGGCTACCGGACAACAACTTTCGGGACAGCCGGAACTATCGGATTCGCCGGAAAAAATTCAACAAAATCTGGTTCAGGCGAAAAACGATTATTATCGGGCATTATCTTTTTCGCCGAACAACCGCGATCTTTTGCCGGAACTGGCGGCGGTGCAAATGATTTGTGGTCAACCGGAACACGCTTTGGCAACTTGGCAACATTTGCAGGAACTTTTTCCGAAAGGCGGTGAGCCGGCGGATCTTTTTCGCGGCAAAGCCGAAGCGTTGATTGCTCTTCAGCGGTTTGACGAAGCGATTCAATGTCTTAATTCCGCCCAGCAACGCGAACCGGAACATCCCGAAATAGAACAACGCCTCCGCGAAGTAATTGCCGCCGCACAAAAAAATCTCTATTAAGTAAAGGCAACTATTTTTCGTCCCGCAATGCGGTAGTTGGGAGTGAATAGTTGAGAGTGGATAGTTCGCAAGCGGAATTATTTACCAAAACGTTTTTAATCCGCTTGCGAAACTCTCCACTATCCACTCTCAACTATCAACTTTCC
>JAISNF010000452.1 GCA_031276415.1 Planctomycetaceae bacterium | reverse complement strand
TAAATTTTCCATTGTAAATCTCCTTTAAAAGGTTTTACCAAAATTAACCGCCAACACGTTTGCCAAGAAACAACTTGGCAAGAAATAACGCATTGTGGTCGAGTCAGTTCCAAAGCGTATCATAACTTCCGTTAGTGTCAATAGGGGGGATATTTTCTTTTTTTCACAGATTTGTAAATATTCGGCAAAATTCTTGAAAAATAATCAGTTTAATTCGTTTATGACCGGAAATCAAATTAACATCAACCGGCGCAACCGTTCAGGCGAAACGGTTGCACTACCAACTATTTGCTAAAAAATCATCTGCGATTATACTCGTCACACTTGACAATTCGGTTTTCATTTTTTGACAGGATAAATAGAATTTATAGGATTTTTCAAATAAAAGACATAAAAATTCTACTCTTATAAAACCGAATTTTAAAATACAATGAGTATATTGGCGTAATCTGCGGACTAATATTTATTTGTAATAATCTGCGTCCTCTGGGGACAATTTTTTGTTCTTGTGAATTTTATGGTTAAGAAAATAGACAGTTACAATGTGAAGTATAATATCTTTACAAAAATTGGAAATATTCGTGTAATAAATATTATGCCGGATTATGCAGGGAATTGATGTTCGTCCATCGAAAATCCGACCACATTTTACCGCTTTCCGTAAATTTCATTTAATTAACGTTGCAACAAAAAAGCGTCCACATCATTGGCGGCAATCACCCCATAATTAACCGCTCCCAACCAACCAGACATAATAATTCCAACACTTCCCGCATGGAATAACCCCGGTATCTCCAACGGCAATCGCCGGCTTACCGCTAAACCTTCATATTTCGTGCCAAAACTTGAGCCGTCCCAATGCCCCGTGTAACGCTTAAAAGTATTGGGAGTCGCCGCTTCCGACCAGTCAAGATGTTGACGCACATCAGGAACATATTTTTCCAAATGATCAAGCGTTTGTTCAATTAATTGCAATTTTCGTTTAGCATATTCCTCCTGAGAAAAACCAACCCAGTCCGAAAAATTAGCATTGGTACTCGAAACAATATAACAACGATTTGTGCCCGGACGCGTTTTCGGATAATAAAACGAAAATGTCCGGCTCGTTATCTGCCGGCTCAACAGTTTTTCAGAACTAAATTCCGTTGCCGTCGAAGAAAAAAGAAGATCACCACATCGATTTTCGTCAATCAAATAACCAGGCTTCAACGCAAAATAAACCTGCGCACTGGAATTGTTGAGCCGAACCGCTTTTGCCGTTTCAATAAACGTATCGGAAAAATTGTCCTGCCCGACAAGATCAAAAATAGTTCCCTTCAAATTAGTGTTGGAAAGAACAACTTTGGAACGGAATGTACAAGAATCCGCTTCCCCTTCTTTTTGTACAACAACTCCGGCAACCCGCCCGTTTTCAATAAGAATCCGACGAACCGGCGAACTCTTCCGCACCTCAACACCATTCTTTTTAAGTTCCGCAATCATCCGATCAATCAACGCATCCGTCCCCCCCCGAAATGTGTACACTCCCTTCGACATAAAATTCGAAAACACAATTCCATAAGTCAACGCCGGATCGTCAAGTGTTGAACCGTTAGCGTAAGTTATCGGCTCCATGAGTAAACGTACAACATCCATGCGCCCGGGGAAAAATTCGTTGAAAAGTTCCCTGACCGTTTGATGATCATTATCGTAATGCGACAAACTCCGCGCCTTGTCAAAAAATCCTACAACCGTTTCCTGACTAATATCAAATTTCTCAATAAGCAATCGAGTAAAATCTGTACGGTCAAATGTTGTTTCAAGTGAAAACTGCGGATTATCAAAACGAATTTTGGGAAGTTGAACAATTTGATCGGCAATTTCAGTGTTCCAATAACGCCGGCAACTTTTAATCATGCCAACCGGAAAACCATGTAAGGAAACATCAAAAATAATTCCGTCACGCCGCCGGAATGTTGCCGCCAAACCGCCAAACTGAAAATGCTGCTCCAAAAGCAAAACCCGATGTCCTGAACGCCCAAGAATGTTCGCCGCCGTCATTCCCGCTAAACCAGAACCAATCACAATGATATCATAAAAATTATTCATGAAAGTTTTATAAATATGTGCCCCCCTTACGGAGCCAAAATTAAATTACCCAATTGTTATTGACACGTTATTTTTAATTAATTGTAATATTTCCGCAAATACCGTACTTCCCAAATTTACAAAATCTTTTACTGTTACTTTGAATTTAATCGGGCAAGCAGTTCGGCTATTTGTTTATCTTTTTCGGCAATAACCTGCTCATTTTTTGTGATTTTAGTTATTAATTGTTCATTTTCTTCGGAACGTTTCTTCAATTCGTAACGAACTTTTTGCATCTCTTCATTGAAATCTCCGTCCACGATTTGTCGAATTTCTTCTTCGGTTTCCATTAACCGCCGATCCTCGTCCGAAGACGCAATATAGGATAAGACATCTGTCATACGGCGAACGTTTTCATTGTCTAACGGTTGAATATATTTCTTAAAATGACCATAGTGATCTATGAAATAATTTTGTTCAAAAAGACTCAAAAGGGCGTCCAACTCCGTTTTAATGGAACCGTGAATTCG
>JAISNF010000368.1 GCA_031276415.1 Planctomycetaceae bacterium | reverse complement strand
ATGGGATTATGCATAACCGTAGGTTGCGTTTCGCTACACCTACGGTTATGCACATCACACCCCGTGCGGGGTTAAGATTGAGAAATAAAAATTTCCTCTCTGTGAACTCTGTGTTCTCTGTGGTTAAATAATCTGTACTTAAATAAAAAGCCAGTTATTAGAAGTTGCCGGTAATTAGAAGTTACGTTTAGAGATATTTCAAATTTCATTTTGACTTTCATTTCGACAAATTCAATTTTTTCAACGCAAGATGATCCAATTCGGCATTAAGTTGTTCAAAAACCGGTTTGCCGACAAGAAATGTAAAAATTTCATCGGCTTTCTTTTTCGGATCAATATCTGTGAATTGTTCAGGATAAAGCGTTTTACCGACAAACCAGGCATTGATCAACACCGCATCGTGATTCACAAAATAAAACGTGTTCGGTAACAACGAATAGATATTACCCTCTTTAACCGCCTTGAGTGAACAATACGCCGGATCGGTTTGGAGTTCGACTAAACCGCTTACCGCGCCAAGATAAAGCGTTCCAAGATCAAGAAACAGAATATCAGGATTCCATTCAAGAATCTTTTCTTTGGCAAGCATTGTGTGACGTTTACCAAGTGTTAGTTCGTTTTCGTTTTCTTTAATCGGAGTATGAGCATCGGCAATCACAAACGGCGGATAACCGGCTTCGGTAGAATGAAACGCATGAGAACCATTGTACGAAACACCACCAACATATACCAACGGCTTAGAATGTTTGGAAACTTCGTCTTTTTGGGTACGCAATTTAATATCCGCCATTTCACGGTCAAAAAATTCGAGAACCGCTTCAGAACGTTCACTTTTACCAAGTGCCGCACCCATTAGCCGAAGTCCGGCATCAAAATCTTTTCGACCAACCGTAATACCACGCATCGGAACCAATAGAACCGGAATTCCGGTTCGCCGTGTTAATTCCACCGGATCATAACCGGCACCAGTATCGGCTTTGATGATAAGTTGGGGGCGATTTTTGAGTCCCAAAAGAGTTTCAGGATTATCACGTCCGCTTGTTTCGCCGCCAACCGGCATGTCATAAAATTCGGGATGAGCCGCCAAATACCCCTTCATTCCACTTCGCCCTTTTTCCCGACGCTCATTACTGTCAACCGCAACCACTTTCTCCGCACATTCCAAATAAACCGCAAGACGAAGCGTTCCACCACTACAAAAAATACGGTCAATCTTTTCAGGAACTAAACCCGCCTCACGGTAAAATTTCAGTTGTTCAAGTGTTCGAATCGGTTCAAGCAGTACAACTGTTGAATCTTGCCGAATACAACCAAAAAATAAATTCACGAACAATATAAATAGAAAAATCCGAATTTTTTTCATTGTTGTTATAAAAAATTAAAATTTTAAATACTGCGGTTTCCTGTCCCTTGACAGGGAAAACAAATATTATAAAATCTTACAAAGTAATATGAATTTGTCAATCGTATTAACAAAACAAAATAAAGTGTTGTGATTAATCCTGCGATTTTGTGTGGCGGATACGATTCGTAACATTTTACGTAGTCAGTATTTCAATGCCGAACAATACGGCAACTAACACTCCTCAATAAGGTGAAAATTATGTATCCTTCTTTCAAAAATGCGTTTACTTTAGTCGAACTTCTCGTGGTGATTGCGATTATTGGAATGTTGATCGCTCTGCTGTTGCCCGCCGTTCAAATGGCACGCGAAGCCGCAAGACGTGCCAAATGTACCAATAATCAAAAACAACTCGGTGTTGCGTTACACAATTATCATGCTGCGTACAACACCATGCCGACATTTGCAGTCAATGCAAAACGAACCGGTACAAAAGCCGATGTTGATGCTGCTGGAGGAAGTGGGAATCCTGAATCAAGTTGCTGTTTCGGGGCAAAAACAACATCTGTTATTTCACGGCTTTTACCGTATATGGAACAAGATGCGGTTTTCGATGCGATTCCGAAACGTGAATGGGTTTCTATTAACTGTGGTGTCCAACATTCTCGACTCAATGCGTTACCGTTTGAAGGACGAACATTTCATACAGCAGCCCGATTTCCAATTCCATCTTTCCGTTGTCCTTCAGATCCAGCACCTAATGTAACTTCAGCAATTGCTGCTGTGGCGGCAACTCCGCGAACAATTCAACCAGGTGGTGGTAATAAAGAAGCAGCACAAGATCCCGGAGAACCATCAACAACCGGAACATGTAATTACATGGCTTGTACCGGATCAGCAACCGGAACCAATTATGATTTATTGTTTCCGACAGATGGAGCTTTTTCGTGGGAAGTTTGGCAAGGTATCGAAAAATTGACCGATGGAACAAGTAATGTTTTGATTTTCAGCGAATCAATTATCGGGGATGAATCAAATGGAATTGTTGATTCAACAATTTCAGCCCCCGATCCCATGCAACCTTGGGCACGCTGTGCTTACACTTCAGCGGGAAATCCAGGAACAAATTGGACAACATTGGGACCAGGATTGTCGGGATATTTTAATCCCGATGTTCCGTCATTGATTACAACAGATGTAACAAACTGGATGGGTTGGCGCGGATACATGTGGTTAAGCGGACGTCCTTATGCAACAACATTTTCAACTTATTCTACGCCGAATCCACGTTATCCCGATTGGGGAGCAGTCAATGCCTACGGATTTTTTTCAGCACGAAGTTTTCATACCGGCGGTGTTCTTGTAACTCTCGGTGATGGAAGTGTTCGTTTTGTTTCCAATAACATTGATGTCATAACATGGCGAAATTGGGGAAAAGTCGGATCAGGTATTAGCAAAGGTTCTCTCTAAACTTCATTTTTAACAATTACCATTTGATTTTCCATGAAAATATTGCGTTTTGCTGTTGTATTTATTGCGATTTTGGTACTGTTTATCTTCGGATGCCGAAAACCGGAACGTCCCGAAGGAATGCCGGATTTAACGCCTTGTATTGTTTCCGTAACATTCGGCGGTGAAAAAATTGAAGGTGTGGGTGTTCAACTTCATCCTCAAGATTTGACAACAAACGAATGGGTTTCCGGCGGTCGAACAGATGTTAATGGAAAAGCCATTTTGAAAACAGGTGCCTACTTTGACGGAGCTGTTCCCGGCACCTATATTGTTTCGTTTCAAAAATTTGCGGAACCGGAATTAAGCCCTGATGGTATGCTTCTCCAATCAAAACCGTTGATTCCGAAAAAATATATGCAGGGTCAATCAAAGGAAACAATTACAGTGACGAAAGAACAAAAAGAATATGTATTCGAACTTGAAGGCTTGAAATAACGGGAACTTCTTGTAACTTCTAACGTAAAGAACAGTGCGTATGTAGCAACTATGATCTTGCCCATTGAAAAAAACACAGTTGCTGTGCGGTTGCCTACTCGCCATTGTCTGAACTGTGATTTTTGTGATTTTTGTGATTGATTTCAAAAAATCATAATAATCACAAGAATCACACAAATCATCGTTCAGACATTTATGACTAAAAACGTTTGGTCATTGCTCTAAACCGAAGTTCCTGAGAAAATTGGTTGTTTTTTTGACGTAATTCCTTGAATATTAAGCAGATACGTCCAAATTGATTTGAAAACATGTAGGCATGTAATTTTTTTGCTATACTATTGACATGTGATTTGAGTTTGTTATAATTTAGGCATGTATGTAGCAAAGATTCCCAATCATGGTTCTTCTCCGACTTACCTTCTTCGCGAATCGTACCGCGAA
>JAISNF010000348.1 GCA_031276415.1 Planctomycetaceae bacterium | reverse complement strand
TTCGGTTCTCAACGTTCCGGCGGTTAAAACCGCCGGCTATATTGGCAATGCCCCGCTGGGGCAATTTTAAAGTGTAAATTTTAATATGTAATGAGTATAGTTTCCGCCTCCTGTTAATTCTGTTAATCATGTCTAAAAATAAATTTGTACTATTTTGTTGATTCTGTCGAGGAAGTTAATTTTTTTAAGATAGGATTTACTGAATTGACGGGATTATTTTTGATTTTCGGTTCTCAACGTTCCGGCGGTTAAAACCGCCGGCTATATTGGCAATGCCCCGCTGGGGCAATTTTAAAGTGTAAATTTTAATATGTAATGAGTATATTTTCCGCCTCCTGTTAATTCTGTTAATCATGTCTAAAAATAAATTTGTACTATTTTGTTGATTCTGTCGAGGAAGTTAATTTTTTTAAGATAGGACTTACTGAATTGACGGGATTATTTTTGATTAGGGTTTATTTTCCACCTCCTGTCAATTCTGTTAATTCTGTCTAAAAATAAACTTGTACTATTATTTTGTCGATCCTGTCGAGGAAGTTGACCAGGGGACGGCTTGGAGTTTTATTGACTGGAAGGCTTCTTTGGGAACATCGTAAATGCGTTCATTGACAACATTGAAACTTCCTTCGCCAATTCGTAACGGCGGAATAATTCCGTGTGCGCTTGGATGTTCGCTGAGACGTTGGAGAAAAGATTGTGTTGTTTGCCCGCCTTCGCCCGGAGCCAGCAACACAAACGGGCGTATGAGAATGAGCAATTCATGCCGTTCTTTGTTTTTGAATGTCGTTTTGAACGCCATACCGACATACGGAATTTTCATCAAACCCGGAACTCCAATATCGCGATGTTTAACCTCTTCCCGAATCAATCCTCCAATAGCACTCACCTGACCATCGGCAGCAACAACCGTAGTTGTTACAGTACGCGTATCAATATCTTTTGAGAAAAAACTCATATTCCGGCTACCTAATGAGGAACCGGAATTATCCGTACCGAAAATAACTTCCTGCGTTTCACCAACTTGGGAATCTTCCTGAACAATTCGAATTGTTGTTGTCCGGTCGGCGTGAATTCGCGGCGTGATCAGAAGAGTTGTTCCAATATTCATTCGTTCCGATTCAGGATCATACGAAGTATCCACAACCGGATTATTTCCTGTTGTTGTACTTTTACTCACGGAAACGGATGTTAAAACGGTTGTCTCTTTTCCAATGAAAATTCGGGAGGCTTCGTTATCGGCAACACAAAGATTGGGCGTTGCCAGACTGATCACGCGTCCGTTGTCCTGCATTGCCTGAATTCGTGCAAGAATATTATCGGAAACAGTTTGTAACACAATTGCCTTCGGATCAAGTCCGCCGCCGCTTGGAATTAAAGAGGCTCCGGGATTCAAAATTTCCGTAAATGACGTACCGTAACTGTCTTCCAAAATACCATTGGAACGTCCGCCCGAAATATTGCCGCCTTTGAAAAGCCAATCCAAACCAAACGATTCGTCATCCGTCAACCGAAGATCAAGCACTTTCACTTCAAGCAGAACTTGCGGTTGCGGTTTATCCAGTTGAGCAATAAGTTTGGCGATTTCCTCAACCGCTTCCGGATCAGAAGAACGAATCATTAAATCATTGGTTCCGCGAAACGCCGAAAGATAAATGATTCCCGGTTCGCCGATTTTCATTTCTTCATCACTCGTCAACTGGGCAATTAGTTTTTCCGATTCAATTTCCGGTACAATATCTTCGACAATTTTATTTGCACTAAGCGGATCAAGGTTTTGACGTTGTTGAGATGAACCATAACGGGACGAACTTGATCGGGAATACTGGCTGGACGAAGAACGGGAAGAACTACTGTTTCGGTTTTGTCCTTGACCGTATTGCATTGATTGGACGCGGTCGCTCAAACTTTCCATGCGTTCCAACGCCCGTTCCATATCTTCAATCGGGTCATTGTAATATTCGTCAGGCGGATTCCAAATGATACGGTTTTTGAAAAGGCGTTGAATAGAATCACCGACAGCACGGGCATCAGGATACAATAACGTAACTACTTTAACCGTATCGTGACTGTGTGCCAGCAAACTTTTGCGGTATTCATCAAGAGTCATGATGCTGATGATTCCGTTGGAATCTTTGCGATACCACAGATTGTTTGCCTGACAAACGGCGCGAATAGCGTCTTCACCGCTTATTTGTTCAAAATAGGTGTTGATTGGTATGGCGGCTGCCTGACGGCTGACAACAATTTTCCACGATGCGCCTTGACTCAATAATCGTGCCAATTCGAGCAAGGTCATATCCTTGATATTGAGAACATCAATATCGGTATTATCGACATTGGCTGTTACATTAGCGGTTATATTGCCTGTTACATTGGTTGTTTGGGGCGTTTTCGTATTCTCCGGCTTTGTATTCTCCCGTTTTGTACTTGCCGGCGGAGTTACAGAGCGCAACGGTAATACCGGATAAGGCGGAGCAAGAATTGGTTCTTGTGCCAAAAGTCCTGTTCCGATAAGAAACAGCATAACGACAAAAAAATATTTCAAATAAAACATGTCGGTTAATTCTTGTAATGATATAATTAATTATCGTATAATATGTTTATCGGCGATATTACTGCGTGAACGAACTTCAACATGTTGCGGAGTAATTTTCTCAACGACAAGAAACAAAATTTCTATATCGTCAATTCCGCGTGAACCTTGTATTCTTCGATTGGACAATAGATTACTCGGAACCTCAATAATATCGCCTTCATGAACATAATAAATTTCCTCAGTACGTTGATTGGCGGTTCTGGGAAGCCGAATTGCCGCAACAGATTTTTGATTTTTTAACATCAGAATCCCCATAACCTGAATGCCTGACGGCAACGAAGAAATATTTCGCGGAATAAGTCCAATATCGCCGTCCGGCGATTTATATTGAAATGGATTATTGATAACCGGAGCCGGAACTGTTGGTTCTGGAGCAGGTGTCGATAAAACTGTTGGCGTTGGGATTGTTGGGTTTGAAACTTCTGGAGTATTGGTTGTAACTGTTGGTTTTGGAACAAGTTGCGGATTGGGTTGGGTAATTCCAGTGGACGGCAACGGACGCGGAATTGGCGGCGAGAACTGTTCCGAATTTACATTTTGATTTTGTAAATTTTGCGGAGCGGTTGGAGTGGTTGGAGCGGTTATGGTTGTTTCGTCAAACGGCAATGATTCCAGTGTTGATTCTTGAGTTGATTCCTGCATTGCAACGGGAACAACATATCGGAGACGCGGATAAACATTGTGATCGGACGGAATCCGGCGAACCGGTTCAGAAGCCGCAACAAAAAGAGTTGGGCAAACGGTGAAAACACCGATGAGGAGAACACTAAAATATCGAAGGCATCCAAGCACCGCATCACTCCTTACGACGGTTAATCTACCAACTAATCTAAACCAACCTGAAAATGAGATTTTCCAAGCAGATTAGCAATTACCCGTACTATAAAAGGCTCGCCTGAAGCAGGGACCTCCCCTCATTTCAGCAGAAAAATAGTTAATAAACTCAAACAAGTCCCAGAACTTGTATAATTAAAACTATCGGTATAATCATAAAAAAAATTACGACAATTCTTAACCACATGAATAATCGATAAAGTTTTTCCAAAATAACTATTATAGTTGAGAGTTGAAAGTTGATAGTGGATAGTTTCGCAATGCGGAATTATTTACCAAAATATTTTTAATCCGCATTGCGAACACTCTCCACTATCAACTATCCACTATCCACTCCAAATTGTAGCGATGGGTTTTAACCCATCGGACAAACACGGGAAATACGGAATTATGATCCGGCAGGTTAAAACTCATCGTTATTTTGAACCGCTAGGGCAATTCCAGATAAAACAAAATCAGGAAACAAGAATAAATCCTTCGACTCCATAAAAAGTGAAAGACCGATTTGAAGATGTTCCGCATCACCACCAACAAGAAATATCGGAACCCGACTCGGTAAATCAGCATCGCGAAGTGTTGTCTGAACAAGTTGATGAAATTGGCGAATCGCCCCAATCGCCCCCCAGTAAATTCCGGCAGCAATCGCTTCTTCCGTGTTCTTGCCCGGATAAACAGCAAACGAAATGTCGCCCGTCATAATATGCGGCAATCGTGACGAAATCTTTGATAACGATTCCGCCATTGCGTTCAAACCCGGCAAAATGGCTCCGCCGGCAAAATAACCCTCGCCCGCCAATAAGTCCACCGTAATCGCACTGCCCGCATCAACAACCAATATCCGCATTTCCCTTTCAAATGAAGCAGCGTTGAATGTCCGCCAACAAAACGCCGCATAAACCGATAATAACCGGTCAAGCCCCAACTTCTCAGGAAATTCAACATCCATCGGAATCGGAACATCCCCATACGAAATTTTTATAAACCGGTCCTGCGGACGAAATTGAGCCAGTTTTACTTGCAACTCTTCCCAAGCAAAATTCCCCGTTTGCGCAATATACCACGTTACCGGCTCATCCAAATCGTTAAGCCAATCAACCACCACACCAAAATCAGAAGATTCAACCCCAAATGCATCAAGAGCAAGCACAGAATCCGGTTTAGGAACCGTTTCATAAACCGTCTTGCTATTGTTACCGTTTCGGAATAAACCCAATTTGGCACGTGTATTTCCAAGATCAACCGCAATCATGGATTCATTAACGGCAACAAATACTCAACGGTACTGTTCATATTGTCAAGTTTCGGATAATCCTCCTCAGGGATTTGTACCCGATAACGTTTACGCAGTTCAAGCACAATATCAAGCAAATCCATACTGTCCATTTCAAACTGATCACGGAATGAAACTTCGTCTTTCATTGAGGCAAAGTTTTCGTCCGGCGCAATATCAGAAAGAATATTGATTACGGCTTCTCGAATTTCAGATTCGGTCATGGGAAAAAAATAAAGAAGGGGTTAAATAATATGCGGTTCTCAATCCGCTAACAATGTTTCAATTTTTTTTAACGACGGAGCACAATGTTCCCGAACTGTTTCAAACAGCCCGACCATTGCATAAATCGGCTCAAATGCATACTCCAATTCACCATTGGCATCAATAACATCCAACGAAATCTTAAAAAGATAATCAGGATCAACATTCATCATTTCCTGCGATCCGTAAGTCTCCCCCGGATAACTGCCCGATTGCTTAATCTGGTACAAACGAAAATGACAATCATTAATTTGTACCGTATAAATAATTCCACAATACGGAACATCCCTCAATTGATATTGCACAGAAGGATCATAACGAAGACGCTGCCACTGAATCTTTTCCTCTTGCGTCCACACAATCAAACGAACAACTAATTTGATTACATTTTCTCTATTCATTTTCTTTATTCATATTGTTGCATCATATTTTCCAACAATAACAACAGAATTAATTCCGACCATACCAAAAGAATTGTTAAGAATATAACGAATATTACCAACAACTTTCGGAGTTCCGACAACAAGGTTCTCAATTTCACAGTCAGGATCAAGATTTTCACAGTTAATTGTCGGGTGAATGACTCCATCTTCAAACGACGGTAAATTGCCTGCCAATTCCAAAACACCAATTGATCCCATAGCGTGACCGATAAAACTTTTGGTATTGTTAATGTATGTTTTTTTGGAACCGCCAAAAACTTGCCGGATTGCCGTAATTTCCTGAACATCACCGGTGGGAGTTGCTGTGGCGTGTGTGCTGACTAAGTCGATTTGTTCGGGTTCCAGATTGGCTTTGGTCAACGCTTTTTCCATACATTGTTGTTGCCGTTCCGGGTTCGGCAACACAAAATCGCCGGCATCGCTGTTCATTCCGTAACCAACAATTTCACCGTAAATTTTTGCTCCTCGCTGTTTGGCGTCGGTCAAGCGTTCCAACGTGAAAACGCAACCGCCTTCCGAAATAACAATACCGTTGCGATCACGATCAAACGGACGCGAGGCTTTTTCTGGAATCGGGTGTTTTGCCAAAGCGTTTTCGGCGGCGAAAGCGGCAAAAATCCCGAAGGTGTGAATACTTTCCGACACGCCGCCCGCTAACGCCAAATCGACTTCGCCGAGCCGAAGCATTTGAACGCCCTGAATTATTCCGGCGTTTCCCGCTGCACAAGCCGCTCCAAGACAATAATGCGGTCCCGTAATCCGTAAATTCAATGTAATTTCTCCAGCAGGATTATTGGCAACAGTTCGCGGATTGTGAAAATGTGACCATGTGGAACAGTCATAATTAAATTGCTTGATATTGTAAATTTCGTTTTCCGTCTCGACATTTCCATGTTCCGTAATTCCGATGAACACACCAACTTGTGAAGTATCAACACGATTCCAATCAATTCCGCTATCAATCACTGCTTCATTGGCACAATAAACGGCGATACTTCCGGCGCGGGTTCCTCGCCGTAAATCTTTTTTTTTCTGATATTTTGCGGTATCGAAATGGCAAATTCCGGCAAGTGTTTTACCGAAATAGCGGATTTCATACGGTGAGATTCCGCTTTTTCCGTTTAGAAGCGCATTACGAAATTCCGGCAAATTATTACCGTTGGGCGAGGTCAAACCGACACCGGTAATGACAATTCGTTGTGTGTTATCCATCATTTTATCAATATCAATTAGGAAGTCTCTAAAAGTTGGTCATATATTTATGTTCAATGAAATGAAATATTTATTTTGTTATTTTATCGTTTTGAACCGGTCATATTTCGCTTCAACGGGCAAAGGGATTTTAAAAATAAAAAAAATAAATTTAAATTTTAGAGACACCCGATAGCATGTTTACTGCATGCACTTGCAACATGTAGGATATTAGGATACCCTGACTTCAAAAAAAGTCAATCACTGTTCAATTTATTTGTGATAACTCATTCGTATAAATTTTGGTAACTTCTAATAACCGGCTTTTTATTTAAGCACAGATTATTTAACCACAGAGAAGAAAATTAAAAAAAAGTAGCCGTTTAAAAAAGTTGGTATTTTTTATTTGTAACTATTCAGTGGAATTTGCGAAAACGTATTGTCATTGTTTCAACAAGCCTCATTTTAACCTAATTTTTCTTAACTTAACAACCTCAGTAGCAACAAAGCCCACCACAAAACAAACCTCATTACCTAATTTTTTAATGAGGTAATGAGGTTGTTGTTTGGCGGATTCACGTGCTACTGAGGTTGTTTTGTTCAGAAAAATTAGGTTAAAATGAGGTTAGGGTAAACGCAAATTAAATCGCTAACAGTTTAAAAATCGCCAATATGTAATTTGCTAAAAAAATTTCCGTGAACGGTTACAAATAACGTTTCGATTCCAATTAAAAAAATCCTCTGTGTTCTCTGTGTCCTCTGTGGTTAATCAAAATAAATTTGTGGTTATTAGAAGTTCCTTATTGTGATTTTTTTTGCGGGCGGGAAGTGTTGGGAGAATTATGAGCGGCGGATGTTTTGTTAGGGCGGTTATTGTTGAATTTTTTCACCGGTCGTTTCTGAAACGGTTTATGATGTCTTGATGTTTCTCCATTTTGGGGCGGTTCTTTTGGGAAAGATTGCTGATTATTTTTCGGAACGGTTTCATTATCTTCACGTTTTTGAAACCGGTTATAGTTTCCGGTTTGGTTATAGTTTCTATTTCTGTCGCGGTTTTCAACACGGTCACGCCTTTGAAATCGCCCATCCTGATTTTCATTCCGGTCACGCCTTTGAAACCGACCCTCCCGATTTTCATTCCGGTCACGCCTTTGAAATCGCCCATCCTGATTTTCCGTTCGGTCACGCCTTTGAAACCGACCATCCCGATTTTCATTCCGGTCACGCCTTTGAAATCGC
>JAISNF010000323.1 GCA_031276415.1 Planctomycetaceae bacterium | reverse complement strand
TAGAATTCTCTATTTTGACCAAATTCCGCATTTTGAGACATTTTCAATGACTTTTATATCAAAATTCCGATTTTGATACATGTTTTGCCGACTTTTTACCTGTAGTGCGTAACATGAGTTATCATTGACTTTTGATCTAAAATAAATTTTTAAAAATTCCTCTCTGTGAACTCTGTGTTCTCTGTGGTTTTAAAAGTAAATTTGAGTTTTTAGAAGTACCTTTAAATTTGATTATTTAGCAAGAATTTTGCCGGATATTTACGAATTTGGGAACTCGTATAATTTACACACGTTCACTGATGGCGGTTTGGAGGAGTAGCATTTGATGACGCATAATACTTAGCGCCGTGTTAAATTCCATGTTGTTTTTTGCCATTTCCGTTACCTGGAACTCCATGCCGACATTGTTCAAATCATGGTACAAAATCGGATTGTCAAAAGGCCAATCATCACCAAATGCCGATGAACTCCCCTTTTTCAAAGGATAATCCGGTCCAAATGCCCCAGGCGGACGATGTTTTCGCGTAATCGCTTCCGCTAATTTTTTCTTGAATGACCCCACGTCCATGTCCCGAGCCTGATACATCGGCGTGTCAAAGTTCGCAATGTTACCGGCAAGCAACGCCTGACGCGCTTCGTCAAAATTCACAACCTGCTCCAATACCGGAACCGTTGTCCCATCAAATAACGCTCGAAATTGATATGTCGGACGAATCATTTTTAGTTGAGAGTTGATAGTGGAGAGTGGATAGTGAGGACAGTTAATAGTCTCACAATATAAATTGATAATTGATTCAAATTGCCCCGTTGGGGCATTGCCAATATAGCCGGCGGTTTTAACCGCCGGAATCCTTGTTAATGTTGTTAAGGTTGTTAAAGTTGTTAAGGTTGTTCAACGGAATTTTTCATAGGAAGCAAAAACACGTGAACCTTGGCGTACTCGGCGGAGTTGGGTTTCGACTTCCGTTTTCTGAACACTAAGTTCCTCCATACTGGTTGAATCGTTTCGGATAATCTCCTCCAACATCTCCGCACAATGTTTTATCATTTTGTCCATTTCCAATTGTTCCGTTTCGTTTTTCCATTGCCGTTGTTCGGGCGGAATCGCCTGAAACGGGCGTAATTCTTGCTCAATTGCCTCAAATTCATTCATAAGACGCTCTTTCACCGCCAAATGCCGGAGCAACATCGTCAAATCGTTTTGCCGTACAATCTTTAACTGCTGAACCGATATCGGAAGCAAACGCCGCAATATTTCCTCTTTTCGCCGTATAAGTTCACCTAAAACCATTTTTTATAGTGGAGAGTTAAGAGTTGATAGTGGAGAGTTATTAGTAGTTAATAGTTAGTAGTGAATAGTGAATAGTTATACTCATTTACACTTTAAAATTTGGTTTTCGTCTTTAACAACAAAATAAATTGCTCAAAATTGCCCCATCGGGGCATTTCCAATGTAGCCGGCGGTTTTAACCGCCGGAAATGTTGACGCAGGCGTCCGTGTTGTACGGACGTAGGCATCCGTGTTGTACGGATGTAGGCATCCGTGTTGTACGGACGTAGGCATCCGTGTTGTACGGACGTAGGCGTCCGTGTTTGTCATACAATATATTGTCAACTTCTAAAAAACCTACTTTTTAGAAGTTCCGTTATTGCAGGTTTTTTTCGGCTTGAATTAGTTTTTTCCAATTACTATCTTGTGGAATCGTACCGTTTTTTTCCAAACGGTTCAAGACGAATTCCGCTTGATTTAATGTTGTTGCTGCTTCTTCTGATTTTCCGATTTGCCGATACGCGGTTGCCATCCGAATCAAGGCATCCAATGATTCCGGCTGATTCTGATAACGTGTTGCCACAATACTCAACGCCGAAATCGCTTGCTCATAACGTTTTAATTCCATCAAAACCGAACCGGATTCAAATAAAATATTCCGCAGCATGAGTTGTTCCGATTCCGTCAAATCCATTGCTTCCTGCCGTTTTACAAGTATTTCTTCCGTCTTTTGAATATGGATCAAGGCTTTTTCCCGTTCAATATCGGCGTTTGTCAAAAGTTGCCGGCGAACCGCTTCCAATATTGATTCCTCCGCTGATCGTGAAAATTCCGTTGCCTGTTGCAAATAAGCCCTTGAAAGATAATAGTGTGAATCTGCCGTCTGAACCGCATTCGGATAATTCCTGACGGCATCTTCCAAATAAGGAACCGCTTCCGAAAAATGTCCCCGCTCATAAAACAACTTGCCCAACGCAAACATCGAATCACGATACACCGCCGAAGACGGAGCATATTCATCAATCAAATTTTGCTGAAGTATTTCCTGTGCTTTTTCCCATTCTTTTTTCTCAATATAAGCCCGACTCAACGTAATTCGGATACGAGGAACTAAGGCATGATTCGGATAATATTTCAGTGCTTCTTCCAATATCTCCGCCGCTGCATCAAGAGCGTCAATATGAAGATACATCTCGCCAAGATAAAGATAAATTTCAGGACGATGTTCATTAATGGTGATTCGCAGGAAGTTTTTATACTGTGGAATAGCACGCCGGTAATCCTTTCCAAGTCTGAAATTTTCCGCACTTCGCCAAAGCCAATCGCTAAAATCGGTTGATTCATAGTCAACCTGACTCAGTTCCGCAAACGCTTCACCGGAACGCCGATATTTGGTGTACGATTCCCGAAGCAATTTTTCACCTTCGGGACCCAGCGTGGCGTCTGCCTGCTGACGGAGGTGAACCGCCCACGATTCGTAAGTGTTCCCGCGAAAACGCGCTAACTCCGCCACCTTCATCACGCCGCGGAGAAGATAAAGAAGAGTTGCCGCTTCCTTGTATTCTTTCACTTGAATATTATTGTGAATGATTTCACGGCAACGTTCCAGAATGGCGTCTTTGGAAAGCCAAAAGCAAGTGTAATTTGGTTCTTGCCGTATTGTTTCAAATGTTCTGGCAAAACCGCGTAAGGAAGTTTCTGTTCGTCCGAATTTCCTTTCGATTTCAGCCCAAAGAAAATCTGCCGCCGCTGCTTCGGAACTTTTGGGAAAAGTTTCCGTTATTTTGAGATAAATTTCCTGTGCTTTTGCAAGATCGCCCATTTCGTCATAACAAATTCCTTGCAGCAATTCCGCAGTCCGAACCCAACGAACATTCGGTAATGCCAAACGCCGGACTTCCTGAAAATGTTCAATTGCTTCTCGATATTTTTTCGCCGCATCTTCCTGAAGTTTTTTCGCAGTAACCTGAATCGAATCGAGTTGGGCTTGTGTTTTCAAACTGCCGGCGGGAAATTCTGATGGAAACGGTGCTTGTTCTTCCTTTGTTTCTGTTGGAAGAACGATTATTTTCTCTTCCGAATCCGTTGTTGTTCCGACCATTTGCGCTAACAAAATCGGCGGAGCCGGTGCAATATTTGCGCCGGAAACTTCTTGCGCATAACGTTCCGAAATACGGCTTCGTATGGAATTGATTCGATGTGCCAGTGTGGTTTCCTGATTTTCACCAAATGAATTTTGATTGGTTAAGTTTTGACCGGTTAAATTTTGACCGGTTAAGTTTTGACTGTTTAAATGTTCATTAGTGAAATTCTCATTGCTGAAATCATTGATTGGAACCGGAGGAATGACTGCTGACCAAGGATGATCCGGTTGAGGCGGTTGAACCGGTTCTACTGGTGTTACTGGTACCGGAGCAACCGCCGAAACCGATGAATTGGGAAACTGTTGAGTTCTGTTTGTTGATCCATTGGGCAACAAATTTTCCATATCCGCCGGATTCGCCGGATGTTCATTCATTTGGTTTTTAAGCGGAACAACAGGCGGAAGAACAGACGGTTCCGGTGTTGTCGGAGTTGGAGTTTCGACATTTGGAGTTGGTGTTGTTGGTGTTGTTGTCGTTGGTCGTACCGGAGCCGGAGCAATTGGATTCTGATTGAGCAAGACCGGATTTCGTTGGTTTTCCAAATCAATACTTTTTTGCCGAAGTTCTCTGGCTCGCATAAAATCAATCTGACCAAGAACAAATTGCCGTATTGTTCGGAACCGGTCAAGTTGCGGAATTTTCTCAAGAACTTGCTCGGCGGCATTGACATTGCCCAGTTGAATAAGAATCATTGACCGCAAAAAATTGGCTTCATCTTGTTCATCTTTGGTTGTTGCCGGATCATTTTGAAAGGATTGAAGATACCGGAGTGATTCGCGGAAATCGGGATTGGATTCGAGAAAATAGGAATGAGCCAAAAACCAATAAATCCATTTTTTATTCGGGGAGTCCAATTCCAATGCTTGTTGAAGTGGTTCACGGCATTGAGTCAGTTCTCCGCTCAGGTACAAACTTTTTCCGAGTAGAAAAAAACCTTCGGCGCGGCGTTCGGGGATAAAACCGTAGGTTCCTGAATCGCGCAAGTAGTTAGCGGCTGCGAGGTAATAGGGTTTCCGATCCGTTTCCCAAGCGTTTTCTGCCATGAAACAGGTTGAGGCTCCGAGAATAAAAAGTACGCCGGTTCGTGTGGAAACATCAGACGGCGGCGTGTATTTGAGAACTTCTTCTGCCATTCGTTTGGCTTCCGCATACGAACCAAGATCGTAAACTGTAAGAGTTAATTCAAGTGTTGGGCGGTTGATGTAGTTAATAAAATAACGTATTGCCAAACCCAGAGAGATCAAAAAAAGAAGTGATGCAACAATACCAATAACAAGAGCGATCACAAAATGTTCTTTAACCCAATCGACGCAATCATCCCGAAAATCGAGAATAATATCGAGTACAACATTTCCGGTTGAGATACTATCTTCATCTTCGGATTCTTCGTTATCGTCATTTTTTTTCTTGCTGTTGTTTTTTGTATTTTCTTCGTCATCGGTGACCGGTTGTTTTTGTGGTCGTCGACGTTTTTTCACAACGGGAACGATTTTTTCATCTTCATCATCTCTAATTCGAGCCATAAGAGGACAATAGCAATTTTCCCAAACCAGGTCAAGAGAAAATCTCGCCGCTTGCAATGTTTCGACTCAAAAAAGGTAGTCAACGTTTCGCCGAAAGATTGCGCCGGTTGATATTGTTTTCATTTCCGTCCGCCAACAGGGTTCACTGTCGGCGAGTACGCCGAGCAATGGTGGGTGAAAACCCTTCGGCGAAACATTGACTACCTTTTTGATTTCTAATATAATGGTAACTATAATGTTCTACTGAATAATTACCTTTTTTCTTTTGATTTTCACGATTGATTTTTCACGATGTCAGTTTCTGATTCCAGGCAAAGACGCCGAAAGAGCATGTTACGCGGGACGCTTATTGTTGGTATTGGCACATTGTTAAGCCGTTTGCTTGGAATGTTGCGCGATGTTGCCACTGCTGCTGCTCTTGGAATGTCTGTTGGCGGTATTATGGATTCATTTGTATTAGCCTTCCGTCTTCCTGATATTGCCCGTCGGTTGTTTGGAGACGGGACGCTTAGTATTAGTTTTATTCCTGTTTTCAGCAAAGTTTGGCAACACGATCAGAAAAAAGCGTGGTCATTGTTATCGGTCATGCTTACGCTGGTTTTTCTTTTTCTAACCGGTTTTGTTGTTATTGGTGAAATTTTATGCGGGATTGGTTTTACAATTTTTCTTCCTGACAGCAAGGTTTATCTGACGTCACATCTTTTGGCGTTATTGTTGCCGTATTTGATTCTTATTTGTATGGCGGCGATTACTTCGGCAACACTTCAAACTCTTGGTCATTTTTCGCTTTCTGCGTTAATTCCTTCGATTTTGAATATTATTTGGTTGTTGGGTATTTTGTTGATTGCTCCTTTTTTTACTGAAGATCCGGCGACACAATGTTATCTTCTAACGTTATGTATTCTTATTGCGGGAATTATTCAATTTTTTATTCATTTTCCTTTTTTGCGGGTTTATCATTTTCGGTTTGACTTGAATTTTGCGAAAGTCAGGGAGGAAATACGTCAAATATTTCGCGGTTTTTTTCCGCAACTTTTTGGTTTGATGTCGATGCAGTTGAACATTTTATTTGCGAGCGGGATTGCGTGGCTTTTTACCGGTTCTCAGGAGGCAATGATTCCTTGGCTTGGTCGGCTTGTTTCTTTTCCGATGCGTTCTGGGGCGGTTTCTGCGATTTATTACAGTGAGCGTCTTTACGAATTTCCGCAAGGTTTAATTGGTCTTGCGATTGCTACGGCGATTTACCCGCTTCTTAGTCAACATGCTGCGAAAAAGAATTATGTCGCGTTTGGCGAAGATCTTTCGTTGGGGTTACGTATTCAATTTGTGTTTTCAATTCCTGCGGGAGTGGGATTGATGTTGATGTCTGAAAAATTATCGCATCTTCTTTTTCAGCGTGGGGCATTTACTCCAGACGACATGGCGCGGACTGCCGATCTTATTTTTTGGTTTGGCACGGGAGTTTGGGCATTTTGTTCATTACCGATTGTGATTCGGGCGTTTTATGTTCTTGGTGACATTAAGATACCGTTTCGGGTTGGTTTATTGAGTTGTATTTTGAACATTGTTCTTGGATTATTTTTAATTTGGTTTATGGAAGAACAAGGGCTTGCGTTATCGGCGAGTGTGGCGGCTGGAAGTCAGGCGTTGATTTTGTTTTTGATTTTCGTTATGAAATACCGGCACATAGATTGGCAATCGATTCTTTTTGGTATTCTCCGTTCTTGTTTTGCGACATTCGCAATGGCTTTAATAGTTGCTGTTATTATGAAGACGTTACCTGGCGAGAGTTCGGCGGACGACGTGATTCACTTATTACTTGGCGGACTTGTTGGGATTTTTGTATTTGGAGTTGTTTATCGGTTTGTTGGCGGTCGGGAATTGGGAACGATTTTGCGAATGTTCATCAAAAAAAGAATAAACCAAAACGTAAACCAAAAAACAAACCACAAACGGCGTAAAAGAAAGTAATAAACGAAATATTTTAACTATACTTCTCACATTTGACAATTCGGTTTTCGTTTTTGGACAAAATTAACAGATTTTGACCGGATCAACAGAATTTTACAGGATTTTCAAATAGAATATTCTAAGTGACATTTTCTAACAAAAACCGAATTTTCAAGTGTAATGAGTATATTTGGGGAACTTCTAAAAACCTAATTTTTATTTGAAAAATCGTTTGCAAGTCCTTATTTTTTAAGGATACAATTTTTAAGAAACAAGGTTTTTAGAAGTTCCCTTTGGCAATTCAAGAGGTCGTCAAACCTTTCGCCGAAGGGTTTTCACCCACGGTCACAACGGTTGATCTTGCTTTCTGTTTCCGTCCGAAAACAGGGGCAACTGTCGGCGAGTACGCCTTTTTAGTTAATAGTTAGTAGTGAATAGTTAATAGTTGCGCAAGCGTACTATTTTACCAAAAGGGTTTTAATTCCGCATTGCGAAACTATTCACTATTCACTACTAACTATTCACTATTTTGCCCCGTTGGGGCATTCCCAAGATAGCCGGCGGTTTTAACCGCCGGAACTTTAACCGCCGGAACTTTAACCGCCGGAACTTTAACCGCCGGAACTTTAACCGCCGGAACTTTAACCATCGGAACATTAACCGCCGGAACGCTGGCAATTAAAACCGTACCAGAATGCCGAGATTTCCTGAATGTTGCATGGTATCAGCGATTTTGCCGGTGCGATCAAGGTAAATGTCGGCAAAATAATCAAGGAAAATCGTACTGGTTCTTTGGCGGTTCAAGTGCCAGTTCAAACCGGTTTTCAATGTTACAGAAGAACGTCCGAGTCGTGCGCCGTAGGATGTTGTACCGGCGTCGCGAGTTGGATAGAAAATAGGAGCCTGAGCGCGGGTTTGACCGAACAGCAATCCGGTAAAACTTGCTCCGCCGTTGAGATCAACATATTGCCAGCGTTTTTCGACATCGGCACCGAAGCGTACAAAAAACTGTGAAAGATCCGCCCGTCCGTAATGCCGGAACGCATTACCGATTTCATTTTCCTGCGCCGAACTTTGTCCGCTGTATTCAATATCGAATGCCAGGTACGGGCGAAATAACGTACCATTTTGACCGGCAAAGAGTTTTCCAAATTCCGTATTGATTTCAAAACTTGAGCCGTCATATTTGGTCATATATGTTTCAGCCGTATCGTTTCGCGAAGCCGTAAATGTTTGAAAACCGCCGCCGATAAAACTGCGAAATTCAGAACCGCTGCGGAAAATGTGACCGTAATACAAACCGATCTGATAATCATGGCTTCGAATCCAATCAAGTCGGTTTCGGAGCGAACCGCGTTCATAACCGATCAATAATCCCAGCGAACTATTGTTATTTGACCAAAATGTTGAGCCGGCTTGCATTCCGTAAGCCTCGAAATCATACATGCCGCCGACAAAAGTGCTGGCGAAACGATTGGCGCGAGCGGTTGGAGTGAACCAAACGGAACGCTTCGGCTGAACCGATTGTCCGCGAACCGAACCGTTGACGCTAGGCATTGCCGTTTTGCGGTACACCGTTTCCCGCAACAATTCGACAAACGCATTTCTGTACAATTTACGATTGGCAATAGAAAGTCCCGTTGTAATAACATCGCCCATTGCCCGCGGATGACTCAGCAGTTCGCCGTTGACCCGAATTTCACCTTGAACCGAATAATCCAGTTCAAAATTATAAAAAGCGTTAAAAGTATCATCAATGGCTAAAAATTCTCCGCCGAGTGTTTTGTTGTACTTTAATACTGTCCAACCGGTAATTTGATTTGTAAAATTGGTTGAATCTGTTCGCGGACGGAAAACGGCGCCTTCGGCGAGGAAGACGGAACCGTTGACATTTAACGGAGCAGAATCGGCTTGATTCGGCGAAAAATACCAATCGAAATAACCGTCACGAGCAATAAACAAATCGCCGTTAGTGTGGAATTTATCGTGTTTATTGTTTTCATCGCCGTCATTTGTTTCGTTAATACCGATAATGTTACCGGAACCGGAAACGGCGGCAAACGCCTGAACCCGAACATCGGATTGAACGGAACCTTCAATATTTAGTCCGCCGTTACGAACAAATGTTGTTCCCAAAAATGTATTTTTTCCGGTCAATGTCAAGATTCCGTCGCCGGTTTTTTCTAATCCGCCGTTACCGGAAATTGTTCCGTTAAATGTCAGCGAAGACTTGGAAGTGTTACTGAAAAGCGGAGTATCGAATTGGGCGTTTTTATCGTCGTTAATACGGACGGTTCGTTTCAAGGAAGTTTCCGTTTTGTTCCTTAGAGTTCCGCCGTCAAAGGTTATTGTACCGGTTCCGAATTGATTCTCTGCGGTAAATTCTGTTACGCCGCCTTTTAAGAGTGTTCCGCCTGAGTAGGTGTTATTTCCGGCGAGTTCGACGGTGCCGCCGTATTGAATCACTTTTCCTTTGCCTGTAACATTTTTCGTGTATTGTCCGTCGAAATTAAGACCAAGCCGTGCATTTCCTTGTACTTCGACAGGCGCATTTCCAAGTCCGGTTCCTTGTTTATTGGTCAGGAGCAATTCGCCGGCGTGAACTGTTGTTCTGCCGCTGTAAGTATTTGCTGCGGAAAGTTCAAGTGTTCCGAGTCCGCATTTAGAAAGCGTTGTACCCGACCATTCTTGTGCAAGATTGGTTTTATTGTCGTGAAGTTCAGTAGCGACATTGAAATATTGGCTTTCTTTCTCTATTGTAAATTTGCCGTTGGCAGCAATATTTTCGTCTTTACTGTACCAACGTAAACTAATTGTTCCGCCGTAATCTTTACGATCATTTAGAAAACCGAGACTGAATGTTAAATAATCAAGTGAATTATCAATAAATGTTTTTGCTCCGTCGTCTACAGTTTTGAAGTTTCCGATAATTCCGTTTGTTGTATGAATCAGGATAAATTCTTGTTGCAGGTCATTACTGCTGCTAATTCCGCTAATTGCCAAATCCACTTTATCAATTGTTACTGATTTTGCAACAAGACTTGGCTGTTCAAGATCGGCGTGTAACATCAACGAAGTATCGGTCTTCATTGTGAAATCACCATTTTTGGTGACGAAACGTCCAGTACCGTTATCTTTACCATTATTATCTTTACCATCATTGTATTTTTGAATTTCAAAACTGCCGTTTTCAATTGTAACGTTCCCGTTATAATTATCAGTTACTCCATTAAAAATCAGGCGAGCGTTGTCTTCTTTCGTTTTCGTCAAACCGCCGTCTCCGCTCAATATTGATGTAATATAATAATCGTTCTCAATATCAAGAGCCAGATTACCCGCCAGTTGCATTTTTGAACCGGCGGCAAAATCAAGCGATGTTGTTTCCAGATTACTGATTGTAGATTGATTTCCTGATGTTGCAAAAGTTGCGTTGCTGTGTAACTTAAAATAATCTAATTGATCGGCGTTAGTCAGTAAAAGTTCGCTGCCCTCTTTTAACTCAAAAGTTCCTTCCTGAACATCAAACGTTGTTCCAATTTTTGTACCGCTAAAATTATTTGTTCCTCCGAGCAACCATTTACCGGTTCCGCTTTTGACAATATCAAGATCAATATTTCGATTCGTGCCGTCTATCATTATCGGATCAGCCATATTCAAACTTCCGCCTGTTTCCGCATTTACATTGAGGCTTATTTTAGTTACTTCAGTTCCTTGAGCGTCAAAGTAAATCGAATTGAGATTACCGTTTGATTTATTTCCGGTAAAACTACTAGAAGCATTGGCTAGTGTTTCCAGTGTAATTGTACGATCCTGTTTATTGGTTGTCCGAAAATAAATGGCACCGCCTTTATCTGCTGTATTATCTCTAAATGCTGCGTTTTTAAGATGCAAGTCGGAATTTTCGGCAAACAAGGCTCCTCCGTTTTGAGCGGCTTTATTTTCGCTAAACGTAACGCCTTTATCTTTTGCGGTTATTGTTGTATTCGTAGCGTAAATCGCTCCGCCGTTTCCCAATGCTTCATTGTTACCGAAAACACCATTATCAATCTCCAGAATATTTATCGGCTCTAATGCGCCGGATTTACGTGTTTCGTTAATCCAAATTGCGCCGCCGTTTTGTGTTGCGGTATTATTGTTAAATGTTGAATTGGAAAGGTATAATTCCGAAGCGTTACCAATTCCAATTGCGCCGCCGTTCTTTGCCGCATTGTTAGAAAAAAAAGTGGTTCCGTTTGTATTGACAATGGAATTGTTTTGCAAAAGAACCGCTCCGCCGTTTCCTGCCGCAATATTATCTGAAAATTTTGTTGTTCCGTTAATATCCAGCCGTGACTGGTTGGAATTAAAGTAAATTGCTCCGCCTTCTTGTTTTACTGAATTTCCAGAAAATTCTGAATCGAAAACTTGTATTGTTGTCGGGTTTTTCGCATACACAGCACCGCCGGAATTTGCTGTTTCGGAAAGCATTTCAACATTTTTCAATGTCAATGTTTTTGTACTAAAAAATGTCTTGGTTGGAGTGTTTTCAGGCAATTGATCATGTTTCAATTTCAACGCAACTAATTCATCTTCTGTAACAATAGCATTGATTCTTGTGTCGGAATACTGTGGATCAATTTTCAATGTCAATGTTTTTCCGTTTTCATTTTCGTAATAAATACCGCCGCCGAATCCAGTTGTACTATTGTTACCTTTTGCACTATTGTTATAAAATTGGGCATTAGCAATTTCGGCATCGGCATAATAAAGATACACAGCCCCGCCGTTACCGTTACCATCCATTCCTGCAACATTATATTGGAAAATTGCGTTGTCAACATTCAAGTGCGAAGTTGCTTTGTCACCTACTTTACCGTTAATATAAATCGCTCCGCCATTCCGACCGGCGACATTTCCGTAAACATCATCATCAGGATTTTCCGGATCAACA
>JAISNF010000253.1 GCA_031276415.1 Planctomycetaceae bacterium | reverse complement strand
CGCAGATTTCGCTGATGAGCGCAGATATTTTTTTGAGAATAGGAAACAATAAAATATGCAAAAAGTTTTGTAATCATTCACGGTAATAGGTTTAAATCGTAAAGACACAATGTATTGCGTCTCTAGTACAGTTGATGATTTTTCAATCTTAACCCCGCAGGGGTTAAGATTGATTTTTTGTAATTATTCACGAGTATGGATGGAATAGGTTTGAATCGTAGAAACACGATGCATTGCCTCTCTATGAAATTTTTCATTATGATAACTTGTTAAATGAATCTCCGTGAAAGGGTACATGTTGTTTTTATTAACCACAGAGGGTGTTTTTAATTGGAATCGAAACGTTAATGGTAACCTCTAAAAGCCTATTTTTTTAGAAGTTGCCATAATTGACTTTTGATTTAAAATAATTTTTAAAAATTTCTTCTCTGTGACTTTTGTGTTCTCTGTGGTTAAATAATCTGTACTTAAATAAAAAAGCGGTTTTTAGAAGTGCTCTTTTATTATTTCAAATTTTATTTATAATACATACTTTTAATTGTTTCTTTAATGATTTATGGTTCTATTGTTATTTGATTTAAGAAAATTGTGTATCAATCTATAATTCCATTTGACGGTATATTGGATGCAGCGGTTGTTTTGCCCGGATCCAAAAGTATGACCAATCGGGCGTTAATTCTGGCGGCGTTGTCGGAAGGAACAACTCTTTTAGAAGGCGTACTCGATTCGGAAGATACCCAAGTCCTCTTCGAAGCCCTGCACCAACTCGGACTCAAAATAGAACATATCCCCAACCTCCGCCAAATACTCGTCACCGGAACTCGCGGAATTTTCCCCAATCAATACGCCAATATCTATGTCGGTAACAGCGGAACCACCGCACGATTTTTAACAGCAGTACTGGCTTTTTCCAATGGAAAATATCGCATCTACGGCAAACCACGTATGCACGAAAGACCAATTCGTGATCTGGTTGACGCCCTGCAATCATTAGGCTCGGAAATTTGTTATGACGAAAAAAACGGTTTTCCGCCGTTGTCTTTTTCCGGCGTTTGTCAACAACCTCCCGCAACAGTTTCCGGCATGGAACAAAATACCAAATCCGCAACAGTTTCCGGTTCCGTTTCCAGCCAATTTCTTAGCGCATTGCTCATGGCAGCCCCGTTAGCCGCCCAATCCGCTCATGTCGAACTCCATGTTTCAGAAACTCTCGTCTCAAAACCGTATATCCGTATGACATTGGAAATGATGAAATCGTTTGGTGTTACAACGGAAATGATTGGCGATTTTGAAACATTCCGGTTTGCAAAGGGAACCACTTATCAAACCCCGAAAACATATCAAATTGAACCGGACGCTTCCGGCGCATCCTATTTCTTTGCGGCGGCGGCGATTTGCGGCGGTTCAGTTACGGTTTCAGGACTGTCGCGGCAATCTCTGCAAGGTGATGTGGCGTTTGTGGATTGTCTTGAAAAAATGGGCTGCAATGTTCAGCAAGACGATAATTCAATTACGGTAAGCCGTTCTGCCGAAAAAACACTTTGCGGAATTTCTGTTGATATGAATTCATTCAGTGATACCGCTCAAACTCTTGCCGCAATAGCATTGTTTGCGGAAGGAACCACTGAAATAACCAATATAGAACATGTCCGATTCAAAGAAACAGATCGTATTAGAGACCTTGCGGCGGAATTACGCCGGTTTGGGGCGATTGTGGATGAACGCCCGGACGGTTTGAGGATTACTCCGCCGAAACAATTAACTCCGGCAACTGTTGAAACTTACGACGATCACCGAATGGCAATGAGTTTTGCGGTGGTCGGTTTGCGGTTACGCGGTGTCGTGATTAAAAATCCCGAATGCACACGAAAAACATTCCCCGATTTTTTTAACCTCCTGGAAAATCTGAAAAAACTCAAATTTACTTTTTAAAACCACAGAGAATACTCGTCCGTAGATTGACGCAGATTATTTTTAAATTTGTCCGCAGATTACACAGATTGACGCAGATTATTTTTAAATTTGTCCGCAGATTACGCAGATTGACGCAGAATATTTTTAAATTTTATATTTATAAATTAGATTTTTGTAGAGATACAATGTATTGCGTCTCTACGTAAAATTCGATAAATTAATTTTGTAGAGACGCAATGTGTTGCGTCTCTACGTAAAATTCAACGAATTAAGATAAAACCAAGATTAACGATATGTCCGGTTTATCAATCCATTCAATTTCTCAATCATTGGCTGCGTCACATCAGGTGCAGCGAACTCAGTCAAGTTTGGCTAATTCGCTTACTCAACTTTCCACCGGCAGCCGGATTAATTCCGCTAAAGATGATCCGGCAGGACTTATTGCTCAGGAATGGCTTCGCTCTGAAATAACCGCCGATCATGCTGCGTTGAAAAATACACGCATGGCAAACAGTGTGCTTAATGTCGCCGAAAGCGGGATGCGGCAAATTAGTAATCTTCTTATTGAAGCCAAAGGTTTAGCGGTGGAAGCAGCCAACAGCGGGGCAATGACTCCGCAAATGATTGAAGCCAACCAAATCCAGTTGAACGCCATCTTGGATTCTATTGATCGGTTTTCTTCAATGACAAATTGGCTCGGCAAACCGTTGTTGAATGGAACACTTTCATCGGAAAATGGCGGGGCGTTATTTCAGTTGGGGCAAGATGTTGTTTCATCGCAACAAGTATCGGTTCCGATAGAATCAACGCAAACAAGTCATGTTGGTAATGGTTCGAATTTGCTCATGGAATTGCGTAGCGGCGGTTCTGCGTCTTTGGCAACAAATCCGATGTTGGCGGACAGTATTCTGAGTGCTGCAATTTCACAAATTGCCACGCAACGCGGTGAAATCGGTTCCGTACAAAAATACACGTTGGATTCCAATATCAATACCTTACAAGATTCGCTTGTTTCATTGAGTGAGGCAAAATCAATTATTTCCGACACGGATTATGCGCTTGCTGTTTCCAACACAATACGCGATCAAATTTTGCTCCAATCCGGTATTCAAATTCTCGGTCTAATCAACCAAAATCGCTACAACACCATTTCTCTTCTCAATTCCTAAACAAACAATTATAGTTGATAGTTGAGAGTGGATAGTGGAGAGTGTTGGCGCAAGCGGAATTATTATCAAAATGTTTTGGTAAAAATTCCGCTTGCGAACTATCCACTATTCACTCTCAACTCTCAACTAGAAATTCGCGTTTTTATCCAATTTGATGCTTCGTCATGGTTGCAAAATACGCCGTCAAGTTGGCATTCGTAGGCTTCGTGAAGTAGTTTTCCCATTTCCGGTCCCGGCGGAATACCAAGTAATAATAAATCACGCCCCTGCAAAATCGGCATTGGCTTGCCGTCGCGAATGTTAAGTTTTTCCGCAACTTCTTCCCATGTCGCAATCCGATGGCGTGATTGTCCCGTTCCACAACCCAGTGAATCCGCACGGCATAACGCCGACCACATCCTAATATTCGACGGCTCCAAACGATTCGCAAGCCGCCGAACACTGCTAAAATCCGGCGTTTCGCTCACCGGAATAACCGTGTGCGCAAGATGTTCACGAACTAAACATTGAACATGTTTCACAACACGATTCGGTACAAGCATCCTTTCAAGAAATTGTGTTGCCGGTACAACCCCCTCAAATGCGTGATTCGGAGATGTCCACACGCCTTTATCATTGAGAATCGTTGTCGCCGGTTTGCCAAAATCATGGCAAAGTGCCGCAAAAAGTAAAATCATCCGGTTCGTTTCATCAAAATTTTGCTCGTCCGCAATAGTTGTTGCGGCATCACAAGTTAATGCCGTATGCGTAAACGCATCGCCCTCTGGATGATAAACCGGATTTTGCGGAACATCAATCAACGCCGCAAGTTCAGGAAAACAAGAACCCCAACCCGTTTTCTTGAGCAATTCTAAACCTTTACCCGGAAACCGCCCTTTAATTGCCCATTTTTTCCATTCACCAAAAATACGTTCAGCAGAAAGAGTTGTAAATTCGGACAAAATGTTTCGACAAAATTCAACTGTTCGCGGCTCCATCTCAAAACCAAAACGCGACACAAATTGCATCCCGCGCAAAACACGCAACGGGTCTTCACAAAACGCTCGTGTCGGAGCACGAAGAATTTTTTGCTCCAAATCGCTAATTCCATTGAACGGATCGTAAATAGAACCGTCAAGACGTAATCCAATGGCGTTAATCGTGAAATCACGCCGCGAAAACGCCGTGTATAAATCAAGATTCGGATCAGAAGATATTGCAAACCCCTTGTGTCCCACGCCCCATTTGGATTCAGTACGCGGAATACTTAAATCAATTTCATTGTCGATTTTGACCGTCCCAAAACTTTGTCCAACAAGATTGACACAAAAAAACGGTCTCAATATTTTAAGAATCTTTTTATAAGTTAAGCCGTAAACCTCAATGTCAAACTCAATATCCTTAGAGGTTATTCCAAGAAAAATGTCGCGAACATAACCGCCAACAAATAAACAATCGCTCGCCCCGCCTTCAAAAAGCAATTCAATAATACGCCGAACTTTCGCTGTCGGCTGAAATAATGGGTGTGGCATAGTTTTTTCCTGTGTGTTTTTCCGGTGTGTTTAATGTCCGGTGTTTAATGTTCCGGCGTTTAATATTCCGGTTGGGGCAATTTTTAATTTGTTTGCGATTAAAAATCAAGATGTTGGTCAACCTCTTGATTTTTACATGCGAACCGAATATAAAATTAACCGTTTGTGAAGTCGTTTGTGAAAATTCTATTAAAATTATGTATTCCGTAAATAGACACAAAACAAACACATTTTCTTTAGGTATTTATTTAACCACAGAGAACACAGAGTTCACAGAGTTCACAGAGAAGAAAATTTTGTATTTATTCAGTAATGTTTTGGTTTAGTAGAAATTCCGTAATATTTCCTAAGTCCCGCAGGGACGAGATTATGCATAACCGTAGGTTGCGCTTCGCTACACCTACGGTTATGCACATCACACCCCTGGCGGGGTTAAGATTGAAAATTAAAAATTTCCTCTGTGCTCTCTGTGTCCTCTGTGGTTAATAAAAATATATTTGTGGTTTTTAGAAGTTTCCTTTACCTTTTTATTTACAATCAATCATTACAATTAATCATGTCAGAAAAAACGATTTTTAAACGAATTATTGATAAAGAAATTCCGGCGCAAATTGTTTATGAGGACGATCTTTGTATGGCGTTCAAAGATGTTAATCCGCAGGCTCCGGTTCATATTTTGTTGATTCCGAAAAAAGAAATCGCATCAACAGATCAATTAACAGAAGAAGACACCCCGTTGCTCGGACATCTTTACGGTGTGCTTCGCAAGTTGGTTCAAGAATTTAATTTACAAGACGGTTATCGTGTTGTTACGAATTGTGGTCGGAACGGCGGACAAACGGTGTATCATTTACATTTCCATCTGCTTGGCGGTCGTCCGCTTCTTTGGCCTCCGGGTTAAACCGGATTGAATCGGATTCAATCAAGGTTGTATTGAGGCTGTATTTCGCCGAAAGATCAATTATTTGAGAATATTGCTATTTCTGAATTGGTAAACAAATGGTATGATTTCGACAAAATTCGGATATTAGTAAAATTATTTTAATTTTCACGATATTTTCACAGTATTTTGCCGGAATTTGTCGGCGGGATATTTTTTAATCCTATTTAATCCTAAACTTTGTTTATAAATATGGTTACCAGTTCGCAGAAAGGTTTTTCACTTGTTATTGTCGAATCGCCTGCTAAGGCAAGAACAATCGGTCGTTTTTTGGGCGATAATTATGTTGTCGAAGCAAGTATTGGTCATATTCGTGATTTACCGAGTGTTGCCGGTGAAATACCGGAAAAATACCGCAAAGAAAAATGGTCGCGGCTTGGGGTCAATGTCGATGCCAATTTTGAACCGATTTATATTGTTCCAAACGAAAAACGTAAACAAATTAAAAAATTAAGCGACCTCATCAAAGACGCCAAAGAAGTTTATCTCGCAACGGATGAAGACCGCGAAGGCGAAGCAATTAGTTGGCATCTTGCCGAAACTCTCAAACCCAAAGTTCCGATTCACCGGCTTGTGTTTCACGAAATTACGAAAAAAGCAATTCAGGATGCGTTGGTTTCTCCGCGTTCAATTGACAACGATCTTGTTCAGGCTCAAGAAACACGGCGAATTATTGATCGGCTTTATGGTTATGAAGTTTCGCCGTTGTTGTGGTACAAAATCCGTCCGAAACTTTCGGCGGGACGAGTTCAAAGTGTGGCGGTTCGGCTGATTGTTGAACGGGAACGGGAACGAATTGCGTTTCATTCGGCAACGTATTGGGATTTGTTAGGACATTTTGCGGTAAAAAATGACCAAAAATCATTTCAAGCAGGATTGATTTCGGTCGGCAAACGTAAAATTCCAACCGGTAAAGATTTCAATCCGACAACCGGTAAATTGTTGAATCCCGATAATTGTCTGCTGCTTGATGAAAATGCGGCGAAAAATCTGGCAACACGGCTTTTGCCGTTGCCCGCCAAAGTTAAATCAATTGAGGAAAAACCTTATACTGAACGACCTTATCCTCCGTTTACCACCAGCACGCTTCAGCAGGAAGCGAACCGGAAATTTGGTTTTACGGCGCGGACAACAATGAGTTTGGCTCAAAATTTGTATGAAAACGGTTACATTACTTACATGCGAACCGATTCGACCAATCTTTCTGACGAAGCAATCCGAGCGGCAAGAAATCATGTTTTGAATGAATACGGCAAGGACTATTTGCCGGATTCGCCGCGAATTTATAAAACCAATGTCAAAAATGCTCAGGAAGCACACGAAGCAATTCGTCCCGCCGGAAGTTCTTTTGAGTTACCGGAAAATCTGAAAGATAAATTAACTCACGAACAGTTTCGGCTTTACAATTTAATCTGGAAACGGACGGTTGCCTCGCAAATGTCTGATGCACGCGGTAAACGCAAACAGTTGATAGTTGAAATTGACGATGCTCAATTTTCTGTCAGCGGTAAAACGATTGAATTTCCGGGTTATCTTCGTGCTTATGTTGAAGGTTCCGACGATCCTGATGCGGAACTTGCGGATCGGGAAGTGTTGTTGCCGTCAGTCAGTTCGGGCGATGAGTTACAAACGTTTGCTCTGGATCCGAAATCACACGCGACAATGCCGCCGTCACGATATTCCGAAGCCTCACTCACTAAAATTCTGACCGAGAAAGGTATTGGAAGACCAAGTACTTACGCATCAATCATCGAAACAATTCTGAACCGCAATTATGTATTCAAAAAAGGCGGTGCGCTTGTTCCGACTTGGGTGGCGTTTGCTGTTTGCCAGTTGATGGAAAAACATTTACCCGATTTAATAAATTATGATTTCACGGCTCAGATGGAAGATCAACTTGATGCGATTAGTCGTGGTGAATTGGGACATCTTCGTTATTTGAAGGACTTTTATTTTGGTACGGACTTTGGTACGGAATCGAAAGACAACAATCCGCGAATGAGCGGTTTGAAACCATTACTCAACCACAAGACCGAAGAAATCAATGCGCGGGAAGTCAACACGATTTCTTTAACACACATGGACACGAATAATACGGAGCCGATAGTGGTGCGAATCGGCAAGTTTGGACCGTATTTGCAACAAGGTGAACGAACCGGCAATCTCCCCGAAGATTTACCGCCGGACGAACTGACGCAACAAAAAGCAGCGGAACTCCTCAATAATGCGCAACGTGCGGAAGAACCGCTTGGTTTTGATCCGGAGTCCGGCAAACCGATTTTTGTGAAAAGCGGTCGTTTTGGTCCTTATATTCAGCGCGGCGGTTCTGATGATGAACAAAAGCAAAATGTTTCGTTGCTCAAGGGAATGACGCCGGAAACGATTGATCTTGAAACGGCACTTCAATTATTGCGTTTGCCGCGAAATCTTGGTAAAAATCCTGAAAATGATGAAGATGTTCTGGCAAGAGACGGCAAGTTTGGTCCTTATATTGTGTGCGGCAGTGAAACACGATCATTACCGGACGGAATTTCGCCCTTGTCTATTGATCTTAATCAGGCGTTGGAACTTTTAGCGCAACCGAAATTTCACGGACGGCGCGGAACTGCCAAACCGGTTGAACCGCTCAAAACATTTAATGATTCACCGGTTACGGGCAAACAGGTCAAATTACTTTCGGGGCGTTTCGGAAATTACATAACAGACGGCGAAACAAACGCCACGTTACCGAAAAATATTGCTATTGAAGAATTAACTTTTGATCTGGCGATTGATCTTCTTGCTGAACGTGCCGCCAAAGGTAATACGCCCAAACGAACAACACGAAAAAAATCCGCCAAGAAATCCGTTAAAAAATCTGTTAAAAAACCCGCCCAAAAAACATCTAAAAAATCCGCAAAGAAATAAAATAATAGTTAATAGTTAGTAGTGAATAGTGAATAGTTCGCAATGCGGAATTATTGCCCCAGCGGGGCAATTGCCAATGTAGCGATGGGTTTTAACCCATCGGATCATAACGTATTGATGTTGTTTTGTTCCCAATCGCATCATAATTCTGTATTTCCTGTGTTTGTCCGGCAGGTTAAAACCCGCCGCTATTTTGGAAATGCCCCTTTGGGGCAATGGGAAACGTCAATAATTCCGCTTGCGAAAACTATTCACTATTCACTACTAACTATTAACTATTAACTATTAATAGATAATCGATTAACGAATCGAATAATTTTTTTGCTTGTACCGTATTTAGGAGTTCGGTATCATACTGCATGTCAATTGTCAAACGATTAGCGTAACTGGAAGCACATACGCCTAATACGGTTTGAGGGCGAATCGGCGGCACGGAATGAATTTCCGTCAACTCTAATTCCTTGTCGAAAAGTAGGTGATTGTTACGGAGCGGGCAGGGCGTTTTGGGAAACAATAAACCAAGATTGGAAATCGTCGCCGTTGTCCAACAACGATTCTGATTGATCATTTTTGAATAACTGCCAAACAGTTTCCGGTAAACCGTCAAACCGTAAATCAATGCCAAACCAAGATTACAACGCTTAATGTGACACATTTCACGATGAATCCCCAGCAAAAAAGAAATCGTGTTTCGGATATGACGAGGTTTTCTGTCCAGAAATACCATACTTACAATATTGGCGGCGGGCATGGAATCATCATTGGGAGTTCGCAAATTGGTTGGTATGGCAACACGAAACCGCCCTTGTTGTCCGGTAATTCCTTCACGCTCCCGCCAATCATTCATGGCAAGAAACAAGGAATACAACATAAAATCATTGATTGTAACATGAGCGGATTTCGCAAACGTCCGAACTCGTTGTGTTTCCGCATCGTTAAATTCGCGGCTGAAAATTGCAGGATAATCTGCCGGCGGCAAACTTTTTGATAAATCCGGTTTTTGTGTTACTAAAGAAATAATCCGGTTAAAAAGAAAGGTTCGGGCGCGTTCAAGTCCCCATATCTGTTGCGGCAAGTTATAAAAAAACGTCCCCAATGTCTGACCATAATAGCCGCGATATTGCAAAAGTGCCGGATGAACCGGTTCTCTTGACGCCGAAATTTCAGCGGTTAAAAAACCTTTTTGTACTGAATATTCGATCAACAGGTCTTCGAGAAACCGTTGCATTCCAACAGCGTCGCAGGCGGAATGATGAACCTCACACCAAAGATCACATTGTTGATCCGGTAATTCTTCCAAGGTGATTTTCAATGCCGGTTCGGATTCCAGATTGATTCCTTTCGCATGAAATTTACCGCAACGGATTTCAATTGTTCCTTCAAACGGTTTCCATTGAAAATATCCTGATGTTGTTTTTTCCACAACAGAACAAAGCAACGGATGAACCTTCAACACTTTTTGCAACGATTCCGATAAAAGGTCAACATCAAACCGTCCGCAAAACCGTAACCGCATAAAACAACTCATCGGATAAGCCGAATGGTTATCCGTCAACATGTATTCCTCAAACGGCGTCAGCAAAAATTGATGATTGTTTTCCAGATGATTATTTTCCATTCGTTGAGATGT
>JAISNF010000238.1 GCA_031276415.1 Planctomycetaceae bacterium | reverse complement strand
TATTGGTTGGTTTCAAACCGCATAACGAAAAGAATTTTCATATTTATGAAATCAATATTGACGGAAGCGGTGAACGTCAATTGACCGCCGGAATTTTCGATGATTTTGATCCGGTTTATCTGCCTGACGGTAAAAATTTCATGTTCCTGACGACACGCGGTCATATTTATGTACGTTGTATGCCGCCGACAAACGCTTTTGTGTTGGCGCGGATGGCGTTGGATACCAAGCCGGGCGATAAAAATTTGTACATCATTTCCCGCAACGGCGAACCGGAATACACGCCGTCGGTTATGAGTGACGGACGCGTGATTTACACACGCTGGGAATACACCGACAAACCGCTTTGGCGTGCGCAAAGTCTTTGGACAATGAACACTGACGGCACGCAAGTTCAAACGTTTTGGGGGAATCAATCCGTGTGGCCCGATTTGTTGAAAGATGCCCGTTCAATTCCCGGCAGTGAACGCGTCATGTTTACCGGTTCCGCTCATCATAATTGGTTTAGCGGCAGTGTCGGAATTATTGATCCGGGAAAAGGTTTTAATTTTCCCGATGGTCTGACAAAAGTTACACAGGAAATTACGTGGCCCGAAAGCGGTAATGGTCCTGTTGATCCGAAAGAATCGGAAAATTATCATACCGCCGGCGATTATTCGGCGTATTATTCGCCGTATCCGTTGAGCGAAAAAGATTTTCTGGTTTCCGCACAGCGTTTGCATACGGACGATAAAGGGAAAAAATACTCCGGTAAATGGGTGTTGCTTTTCATGGATACCAACGGCAACCGCGAATTGGTGTTTGAGGGCAATGATCATATTTTTGATGCGCAACCGATTCGTCCGCGAATTGTTCCGCAAATTGCGGCGGATCGTGTTGAGTTGCCCACATGGGAAGAACGCGATAATCCCAAAACCGGCGTGATTTACAGTAACAACGTGTACGAAAACGCCCCCGAAGAACTTCGTA
This sequence comes from Planctomycetaceae bacterium, assembly GCA_031276415.1. Classification (GTDB taxonomy): domain Bacteria; phylum Planctomycetota; class Planctomycetia; order Pirellulales; family Thermoguttaceae; genus WRKP01. The sequence goes on along the minus strand of JAISNF010000238.1, from coordinate 7,966 downwards.
ACAAGGCAAAGTATTTGCGTATCTGGTCGATTGAACATAAAACTTATACTTATTGGTACAAGCGAAATTATGTTTCCTCTGGACCGGAAATATCGGTGAATCAATCGGAAGGCGTGAAGAAAATTATCGGAACAGTTCCGATAGAAGACGATGGAAGTGTGAGTTTTACGGCTCCGTCGGGTATTGCGCTTCATTTTCAATTGCTGGACGAAAATCAACTTGCGTTGCAAACGATGAAAAGTTTCACGGGCGTTTTGCCTGGTGAAACACGCGGATGTTTGGGTTGCCACGAATCCATGACGCGTTCACCGGTTACGGCGCAAACGGGTAAAGCGTTGAAGCGTGCGCCGTCGGAAATTACGCCGGTTGCGTGGAACGATATTACGGTGAGTTATGAACGTTATGTTCAACCGGTGTTGAACAAATATTGCGGCGAATGTCATCAAAATCCCGAACACAAAGCGTACAAAAAATTTAACGCAACACTTCGTCCGGGTTTTCTTGGTTTCAAGGAGCCGTATATGACGTTGATGGGCAGTCCGACTTGGGGTGCGCCGTACAAAACGCTTGCCGAGATGGAGAAAAAAGGCGGTTTTGGTTGGGCGGACACGATTCTTGTGGAGTCGTACAGTACGCTTGATCCGGCGGCTTATGCAACATATCCGCCGATGAAAAAGTTATCGTACAAAAGCCGGTTGGTTCAACGGATGATGAGTGGTAATCATAATAACGTTAAAGTGACGGGTGATGATTTATTGCGGGTGATTTTGTGGGTTGATGCGATGGGACCGTATTATGGGGCGGAGGAAGTGCGATGTATGGAAGACCCGATTTTTCAGGGCAAAGATTGGATTTCGCAGCGTCCGCGTATTATGACGGCTCCAATTGTTCAACGTCCGGGACCCTTTGATCCCTTCTTCACCGATTCCGCCTACGAAACTCCAAACCCCATAAAATACAACGCCCTACCAGTTGGTGTTGTACGATCAAATCCGTAATTTTGGCGATTCGGTCTGCGGTTTGGGACAAGATCAACAGATTTTGGCGTGATTAACAGACTAGACAGGATGTTTAAAATAGAATATTCTAGTTGTTGCGATTTTACGTAGAGACGCAATACATTGCGTCTCTACAATGTTGGGTGAAAACACTTCGGCGAAATATCGCATCCAACGCCAAAATAGCGGCGGGTTTTAACCCGCCGGATAAACGCAGGAAATGCTAAAACCTGCGTAACATGAGTTAATAATTACAGTTAGCCTTCGACTTGTTTTTCGAGGGATTTTCGTTTTTGATCCAATTCAAATAATTTTTGAAATTGAGATTCGTCAACTAATCTTCCTTGTGATTGTTCCGAGTTGATGTGTGTTTCAAGATTTTTGTATTCTAATTGGAGGTCGGCTAATTGGCTGCGAAGTTGGTGAATATCAAGAGCACCGCTTTTTTCTTTTTCCCATTGAGTTCGGAGTTCGGCGAGTTCGTCCTTAGATCGGGCAATCTCCTTTTCAATTTCACGCAACCGTTCTTTGGCGTGTGGTTCGTTTTCATCGGCAAGTTGACGCGCCGCAAGTTCAAGTTGTACCAAACGCCGCTGCACCGTATCAATTTCAGTCGGAACACTTTCAAGTTCCATCGCTAACCGCGACATCGCTTCGTCCATCAAATCAATCGCTTTGTCCGGCAAAAAACGATCCGCAATATATCGATGCGACATCTCCGCCGCTGCAACCAACGCCGAATCCGTAATCTTAACCCCCTTATGATGAGCCTCGTAACGGGCTTTCAAACCGCGCAAAATCGCAATCGTGTCTTCAACACTCGGCTCCTCAACAAAAACCGGCTGAAAACGCCGCTCCAACGCCGCATCTTTTTCAATATATTTCCGGTATTCATCCAATGTTGTTGCGCCGATACATCGAAGTTCGCCGCGCGACAACGCCGGTTTAAGCAGATTCGCCGCATCGCTTCCGCCTTCGGCACGCCCGGCTCCAACAAGCGTGTGCAACTCGTCAATAAACAAAATAATTTGACCGGCACCCTCTTCAACTTCACGCAAAACCGCTTTTAACCGTTCCTCAAATTCGCCGCGAAATTTTGTTCCGGCAACAAGCAATCCCATGTCAAGACCAATCACCCGCTTATTTTTAAGCGATTCCGGCACGTCACCGTCCACAATTCGTAACGCCAATCCTTCGGCGATTGCCGTTTTGCCGACACCGGGTTCACCAATCAAAACCGGATTATTTTTTGTACGGCGCGACAAAACCTGAATCACCCGGCGAATTTCCGAATCACGCCCAATAACCGGATCAAGTTTCCCCTTTTTGGCACGTTCCACAAGATCAATTCCATAACGGCTCAACGCCTGAAGTTTCGATTCCGGTTCCGTATCGGAAACTTTCGCATTGCCGCGAACCGTTTTAATACCTTGCAGTAACTCGTTGCGTTCCAAAGCATTGAGTTTGAGGACTTTTTTCACTTTGGAGGGAATTTTCTCCAATGCCAACAAAAGATGTTCGGTTGAAATGTAATCATCTTTCATTGCTTCGGCTTCTTCGCCGGCAGCAAAAAGAACCCGCTGAAGTTCACCGCTCGGTTGCGGAACTGCTCCGCCGCCGGAAATTTTCGGCAACTGCCGCAACTCCGCATCAACCATCGCATCAAGTTGAGTAAGACGACAACCGGCGGCTTCAAGACAAGGGCGAATATTGCCTTCTTTTTCGTTAAGAAGAGCATCAAACAAATGTAACGGCGTCAATTCAGGATGACCCGATTTGATCGCCAATTCCTGCGCTGTGGACAACGCTTCCTGAGATTTTGTTGTAAGTTTTTCGTATGAAAACGGCATTTTGTTTATTCCATGTAAACAGTTACAATAAGTTTATTTTTATTAACCACAGAGGACACAAAGTTCACAGAGAAGGAAAATAAAATTGTCCGCAGATTACGCAGATAAACACAGATACGCAAGCGAATATCTTAATTTATTTGCGAAAATCTGCGGTCATCTGCGGACAATTCTTTTTTTCTGTGTATTCGCTAGTTCAAAAATTTTTCTCTCTGTTTCTCTGTGCTCTCTGTGTTCTCTGTGGTTAAAAATAAAATAGACAGTTACCAAAATTTGTATCGGTTTTCGGATACAGTTACAGCAATACCGGTTTTATTTGGTCAACGGATTATCAACGGATTAAACGTCGCAAATTTTAATTGCGTTACGCAACGATTCGAGACCTTTTTTCGGGCTAAATTCATGGGCGATAAAACCCTTAAAACCGGTTTCTTTAATTGCTTTAATAATTGCCGGATAATAGAGTTCTTGAGTTTCGTCAAGATCGCTGCGTCCCGGATTTCCGGCGGTGTGATAATGTCCGATCACGTCTTTGTAATCACGAATCATTTGAATCACATCGCCTTCCATTCGTTGCATGTGGAAAATATCGTACAGAAGTTTGAACCGTTCACTGCCGACTTTGCGAGCCAGTTCGCCGCCCCATGGAGTGTGATCGGCTTGATAATCTTTATGGTTCTTACTGTTGAGCAATTCCATAACAATTGTTACGCCGTATTTTTCTGCTGTCGGCATCAACCGTTTAAGTCCAACAACACAATTGGCAAGCCCTTCTTCATCGCTGATTCCTTCCCGATTACCGGAAAAACAAATCAGATTGGGAACTTTTTTCTTTGCCGCAACCGGAATAATTGTTTCGTAACTTTCAATCAATTTGTCATGATATTCCAACCGATTGAATCCTTTGGGAATTCCCATGCCGGGACCGTTTCCCATTGTTACGGTTAAATCATATTTGAGCAATAAATCCCAATCATTGGGTCCGATCAGATCAATTCCGACCAGACCGATTTTTTTAACGATTTTACAAAATTCTTCCAGCGGGTATTTTCCATAACACCATTTGCAGACGGACTGACGAGTTCCGTTTTGAACAGTTAAGGCTTCAACTTGTTCGGCTTTAAGAGTATCGGGAGTTTGAGCGGTAAGAGTTGTCGGCAACATTGCGGGCAATACCGCAACAGCACTACCGACTGCCAATGTTTTAAAAAGTGAGCGACGTGAAATGTTTGACATAATTGTAATTTGTGGGTTGAAAGTTAAAAAAAATAATAAATGATTAAAAATAATCATTCACGAAAATTTTTTTTGGAAATTTTAAAAGTAAAATGTTGTAACTATTTAACCAAACCGTTTCAAATGGTGATAGACATGGTGATAAACAATTTTTCGCCGAAAGGTCATTGAGTTTACAATCACAATGCGTATAGTATAATCAAACAGAAACAAAGTTCAACACTTCCGCAAAAAAAATGAATCCCAAAAATAAAAAATCGTAATTATTCCCATTTTTTATTCACAGTTTATTTAACCACAGTTTATCTAACCACAGAGAACACAGAGTTCGCAGAGAAGAAAAATTGTACCCGTTCACGGAGATTCGTTTAACAAGGTATCATAATGAAAAAATCAATCTTAACCCCGCAGCAACTGTGTTTTTTTCAAGGGGGTGTGATTATGCATAACCGTAGGTTCCGCTTCGCTAAACTTACGGTTATGCACATCACACTCCTGCGGTGTTAAGATTGAAAAATCATCAATTCTACTAGAGACACAATACATTGCGCCTTTACGATTTAAACCTATTACCGTGAATGATTACGAATATTTTTACGGCGCATTGTAAAGTTCCAGTTCCCATATTCTGGCATAGCCGTCAGTTTTTGTAATCCAGAGCCGAAAAATGTTCGCTTCAACCGGTTCGAAACGACGGTCAACATAGAAATTTTTGTTACCAACAACAGCAGAATCCGGTATATCAATCCATTGACCGTTCTTTTCGTATTGCAAAACACAATCCTGAATAACCGTTTTCAAATTTGATTGACCGCTCAATAGTTGAAAACCGTTAATCCGTGTTGGTTTGTCAAAAGTCAAAGTTGCCCATGGATTTTTTTCAGGACGACTTACCCAGCGGGAACGATTATTCGTAACGATTCCGCGTCCGTCATTGAGATATTTACCCGGATACTCTTCGCTTTCGTGTTCGCTGGAAACGGTAACTTTTGCTTTTCGTGCCAAATTCAGACCGGCTTTTTTAGTCCATTCGGCAGGTTGTTCCGGCGGAGGCGGAGTAGGAGCAATTCCTTTTTCCATCAAACTTTTGAGTTCCGCAAAATATTTTTCGTAAACATCACGCGGTAAGACGTTGTTCTTTTTGCAAACAGAAGCCGCCATACCAATCACTTCTCCCATCATACCGCCGGTTTGAATCACCCGCGAAACACCAAGTGCAATATGTGTTACGCTGATATTACGACCCGCCATGAAAAGATTCGGGACATTTCGTGAATAAAAACATCGATACGGTAACGGAAACGGTTCATGTTTAACATGAGTACAATAAGTGCGAAATTCTTGTCCCGGAAAATATGTTTTGCTGTATTCGGTAGCATAATGAACATCAATAGGCCACGTGCAAACAACACAAGAATCAGGATAAAGCCGATGTTCCGTAATATCCTGTTCCTGAATAATCATATCACCGAGAAGACGCCGTGATTCCCGTTTTCCCGCCATAAGTCCGACATAAACCAAATCACGATTGACAACTTTTTCCGCCCATTTATCTTCACTATGATTTTTCATATAAGCCCAATGCCCATAAATTGCACGAAAACCAAGATCGCGAAGCCGTTCTACATCTTCAACCTGATCCATATTCATTCCGGTTTCCCAATTCCAATTTCCTGTTATGGACGGTTGAATTGTTTCTTTTGTGAACGGAATTGCCCATTCTAATTCGGGAAATGATGTTTTCTCTTTTCTCATGGCAGTTGACCACCACAAAGTTGAACCCATAACGAGTTTATCGGATTCATCGGGAGCCATTGACTCGCCGGTTTCCTTTTTTGATTCACGACCAACACGAAAATCCGCTCCGGCAAGAAAACCAAGATTAGCATCGCCGGTACAATCCGCAAACAAATTTCCGGTAAAACGAGTTTCTTTGCCCGTGTAAATATTTTTACCGATAACCGCTTTAATTTTCTTTCCGTCCATTTCGACATTGGTCATTCGTGTTGCGAGAAAGAGCGAGATATTTTTTTCGGCAAGCAAAATTTCCATCTCTTTTTGTGCAAAATCACGGTTTTCAACTTTATAACGTGTAAATTTTGCGTTGCGTAATTGATAAACGAGATTACCGAGATTGGGATAGGGCGGCAGATTGATAACTCCTTCCGGTCCGACATTGATTTCGGGGCTGGCGTTCCCGCCGACCATTGGTCTGTCTTGAATCAACGCAACTTTCAGCCCAAGCCGTGAAGCGGTAATGGCAGCACAAAGTCCCGGATAACCGGCTCCGACAACAACAAAATCAAACGGATTTTCAGAAGCATCCGGCGGAATATCCGGCAAACCAAGCGATTGACGCCGCAATACCGCAAGTGTTTTTGTATCATTGGGCGGTGTAAAATCAGGATCGGTTGTCAAACAAATGGCATCGGCTCTGCCGTCAAAACCGGTTAAATCGTGTAACGACAAAACAGAATGCAATTCTTTTTCGGTAACAGTGATTGTACCTCCGGCTTGCCAATGCCAGGGTTCACCTTCTGTTCCGAAGACGGTTTTGATTGGTTGACTATTGAGTAAGAGTTGAAATTTCCCCGGAGCGTGTTCGGTTGTCCAGGGGGCGACCCAATTTCGTGTTCGGACAAACACCCGATATGTTCCGGTAACAGGAAATGTGATATTGAGTGTTGCGTCTTTAACAGGTTTACCGATTCCATGTGCAATTAAAACCGGCGAACCCATTTGATCCATATACTGCTGATCAATCATCCAACCGCCATGATCAGAAAATGATTCTGCTTCAATCAACAGTGTTTGAAATGTTTGCGCCGAAACGGTGTTCAGCAAAAACAGAAACAAAATAAACAACACGAACAAATTAAATAATCGTTTCATAGTAAAAATTTTAGTTAATTGTGGAAAGTTAGAATGTTTCGGACATAATCAAAAATAAATAACGTTTTAGTTAATAGTTATGAGTGAATAGTGAATAGTGAATAGTTTCGCAAAGGGAATTATTGCCGCAAGGGTTGTAATTCCGCTTGCGGCTTCAAGTAATTTGTTCAAACATTCTAGCAATTTGCCAGGAATTTGTAATTATTCAGTAGGACTTTGTACCTGTTTTTTTACATGGGACTTTCGAGCCGCAATACATTTTTTCCGGTTTTACCAACATCAAAAGTTTGGGCGGTTTTACCGGAAACTTTAATTTTTAACGGTGTTTTTTGGGGATCAGTGTACTGAACATCGGTCAAAGTAAAGACTTTGATTTGTTTTGGCGGACGTTCTTGGTCAAATGTTTCCCGTTCTAACTTTGTAACAGTTACAGAATATTCGCCTTCAACCGCTCCAAAAAATTGACTATGAGTAACCATGACGGCTTTACCGTTGCGGTCTGTTGTTGCGTTGCTTTCCCATTTGAAAGTCGGGTCGGAACTGTGAAAAGCAACATCAACATCGGCAAGCGGTTGTCCTTCACTCAAAACGGTAACAACACACGAAACAAGTTTTGGCATATCTGCCGGTTTTGAACTGTTGTTGGTACAACCGGAAAACATAACCGCCGCAACAAAAAATATTAAGAGTAAAAAATTATTTTTCATAGTTATTGTTTATAAATGATTGATTGTTTAGTAATATTTCAGTGGAATTTTGAACCTTTACAAAGTCAACAACCTTGAATGTTCAAGTAATTTTCTTGGTAACCGTTCACGGTAATAGGTTTAAATCGTAGAGAGGCAATGTATTGCGTCTCTACAATGGTTGACGATTTTTCAATCTTAACCCCGCCAGGGGTGAGATGTGCATAACCGTAGGTGTAGCGAAGCGGAACCTACGGATCGGCAACACCCAACCCAATTTTTCAAAGCCCCGCACGGGGCGAGA
>JAISNF010000202.1 GCA_031276415.1 Planctomycetaceae bacterium | reverse complement strand
CAAGACGAATGCAGTGTTCCAACAACATGAAACAGTTTGGAATTGCGTTTCACAACTACCATGACGCTTACAATTCGTTTCCCGGCGGAATCACTGAACTTGGAAACAATGGTTCAAATCGTAACCGATTCAACCAACATGCGGCAATTTTGCCGTACATTGAACAAACGGCTCTTTACAACGACTTTGTGTCGTCTGCCGAAACTCCTTGGGATACACTTGGTGCAACATTAATCAATGGGTTTCTTTGTCCTTCCGATGGAAATGCAAAACGTCCGGGACGCAATAATTCTGGTCGTTCCAATATTGCAATTTCGTATGGTGATCGACAATCTCTCCATAATAACACACGCGGAATCGTTGGTGCACAATGGACAACTATGGAAATTCGGATTTGGAATTCAATGGCATCAATCACCGATGGAACAAGTAATACGGCGTTGTGCAGCGAACTTGTCGGAACAGCCAATCAAGGACAAAACGCCGTTCTTGGTGGAGTTCATAATGCCGGTACTAATATTGAAAGTGGTAGCGGTACTAGTGCTACTATGAAACCCGGATATTGCCTCAATAATGCCCGTAGCACGACCAACCCTAACATTCTTGTTTCAGTAGAAAGTAATATATGGCGAGGAAGCCGGCAGTTTGACCGTGCGATGACTTATGTTACGTTTAGCACGATTATGCCTCCTAATTCTCCGTCTTGTTCACGAACCAACAGCGATAATCAATGGGGATTTTATACTGCACAAAGTAATCACACCGGCGGTGTAAATCTTGGTTTATGTGATGGTAGTGTACGATTTATTTCTGATACTATTGATACAAACGGTTTGCCCGATTACGATACGAGTGCGAATGGAAACAGTGAGTTCGGTGTTTGGGGTGCTCTTGGTTCCATCAATGGGCGTGAGACACAAGGGTTGTAAACTCTGACAGATCAATAAGATGGGAACTTCTAAAAATCTATTTTCTGAAAATTTCGTCCTTAAAAAATAAGGACTATTGATAAAATTTTTAGATGAAATACAAGTTTTTAAGAAGTTCCCTTTCGTGATTTTTTTAAACTTTAAAATCAATTAATTTCATTTCCAATTCAACATTTTTAATGATTATGAAAAAACGATTATTTTTTTCTGTGTATTTTACGGTAACATATTTATTATTGATCAGTATGAGCGGTTGCGGAAGTAAATCTTCGCGTCCTACTGATTTGCCGCCATTGGAACCTTGTAAGATTACGGTCTTTCAGGAAGGCAAACCGTTGGAAGGGGCAATAGTTACGCTTATTTCCAAAGACACATCGGCGAAATATGCCCGAAGTTCCGGCGCAACCAACACATCAGGAATAGCGGAATTGAAAACGTATGGCTATTCCGGTGTACCCAAAGGAAGTTACAAAATTACCGTCACAAAATCTGCAATGGAAGGCGGCAAGGAAATTACGGATGCTTCCGGTGTTACCAGCACTCGCGGCGGAAAAGATTATTCCTACGTAGAAAAAAAATATACCGACGTACTCTCCACTCCGCTTGAAATTGAAATTGGTAACAAAGAAAATTTACAAACAGTGGAAATCGGTAAATCTGTACACGATTTTATCGGTGTGTCACCGTAAAATGAAAATTTGTGATATTTCAGTGAAATTTTCACAAACAAACGACTTTTAATTTGTTTACAAACGGAACCTAAAAAATAGGTGACCATTCAGCCAATGGATCGCCTATTTTTAATTTCAGGTAATTACTCGAAAAACAAAATATTGTCCGTAAATGATGCAGATTATCGCAGATAATTTTTTATTATCTGCGATAATCTGCGGACAATTATTTAATATTTGCGGACAATTTTTTGTTTTCGTGGTCAAAATGGATGTCGGAAGGTAAATTGGTATCGACTTCTTTGACAGATTCAAGAAGACCTTTCAGAATTGTTTTTGCATCGATTTTGTCCATTCGCGCTTTATAACCAAGCAAAAGACGATGACTAAGAACTGAAGAAGCCACAAAACGTACATCCTCAAATCCGGCAGAAGGACGACCGGCAATAAATGCCGCTGTTCGAGCGGCTTCTGCCATCGCAATCGCCGCACGCGGCGACGCACCAAAATTCACATAATCACGAATAATCGGCGGCGCATCCTGAAAATTCGGATGTGTTGCCGTAACAAGCCTCGCAATATATGCCGCCACCGCCGCCGGTAAAAATATCCGCTCAAGCAATACAAAAATCTGTTGCAACGATTCCGCATCGAAAATCGTTTGCGGTTCAGGCGGTGTTCCGTGACGGCGAGACGTGATAATCTCCTGCAAAACATCAACCGACGGCATCTCAACCTGCAATTTGAACAAAAAACGATCCAACTGCGCCTCCGGTAACGGATACGTTCCCTCCAACTCAATCGGATTCTGCGACGCAAGAACAAAAAACGGATTCGGAAGCGGTCGAGTTTGTCCAAGAAGTGTTACGCAATGCTCCTGCATGGCTTCAAGCAAGGCAGATTGCGTCTTGGGAGAAGCACGGTTAATTTCGTCCGCAAGCAGAATATTGGTAAAAACAGGACCAGGTTGAAAAACCATTTCGCGTTGCCGGTTTTCCGTTTCCTGAAGAATATTCGTCCCCAAAATATCGCACGGCATTAAATCCGGCGTAAATTGAACACGGTTAAAAGTCAACCCGAACAAATTCCCCAATGCTTTAATGAGAGCGGTTTTTCCAACTCCCGGAACACCTTCAAGCAATACATGCCCCCGACTAAGAATACCAATCACCACCAAACGATGTAACTCCGGACGCCCCAAAAGAATACGGTCAAGTTCGCGAATAAGTCCGCCAATCCGATCTGCCAATGGTTTTATTTCGGACGGAGTTAAAAGGGGAGCAGTATCGTTCATGATTTTGAGAGGGAGAATTTTATTTTAGACTTCACAACAAATTTCACGGCAAACTTCACAGCAACCGGAAATAAAAAAGTATAAAGTCGGGAACAGATTAAAAGTTAGAATTAAAACGAATAGGCGGTTTTTAAGGCATTGTGAACAACGGACGTGATTTGTTTCCGGCTGCACGGTTTTGACAAAATGGAAAACGCAAATAATTCTTCTGCCGTTTTGATAATCATTTCATCCAACGCTGCCGACAAGAGGATGCAAGGCAATTCCGGTTTAATTTCATGAACCAACCGAAGGGTCTCAAGACCATCAATACGCGGCATGTGAACATCGAGCAGAACCACATGAACCGGTTCGGTTTTAACAATTTCAAAGGCTTCCAAACCATCTTCTGCCAAAAAGGTTCGAAATCCCTCCGGTTCCAAAACTTCCCGCAATGTCTCGCGGAAATCGACATCGTCGTCTGTAATTAAAAGGGTTGGAGTTGGAAAAAACATTGCTAAAAATGAAAATGGAAAATTGTACCACAAAAATTTTTAACGAATTATCCTCGCCTAAAAAGAATACCTAAAAATAACAAAACAGTCAACACCAAAAAAATTCCTCACGTGTTTTACTTTTTCGATGAAGTGTATCAATCATTATTTCTCATCTTTTTTTTCGTATTTTAGAAAGGGAAAATGATATTTTCCGTCATTAATATCTATTTTAGCGAGTTCGTCACGAAATTCTTTTGATTTTTTATGAATGTATTCCATGCGTTCATCCATAGACATGTTTTTTGTTTCTTTATAATGTTTCTTGCGAATCTTGCGAAGTTCTTTAAGAACATCATAATTTTCGGCAATTTGTTCTTTCATTTTTATCTCCTTATTTAATAGTTAAAAATTCTTCCGGCGTACAAATTGTAACAGAACGATAATTGTATTTTAAATTACATAAATTTAATTTTTGTATTTTTGAATGTTTTGCAATATGTTTTCTGTTCCAACTAACAATCACATCGCATTCATTAACTGTTGCATAAGCAACATGTAAAAGATCATCAATATGATTATGAGTTAAAACACCGTCAATAACGTAATTCCATGCAAGATTATGAGATTCTTTACTGTATGGCAATAACGAATATTCAATAGTACTCATAAAATATTTATTTGATTCTTTTTGAAGTACGCTTTTTGTATCTGTAATTTCATAATCGACAATTTCTGAAATTACAAGATTATGATTATTTTGTGATACGTTTTTGAAAAATTCTTTTGTGATAATTCCCCGCGCAGAATTATCTCGCATCAGAATCACCGAAGTATCAAGATATAGTTTTAATTTTTTCATGTGATTTTCCCATCGTAGGCGATAATTGGTTTTCTTGTTTTTCCTTTTTGAACATGTTTTCTCCTACAATATTTTGAAATAATATTTACCATTATTATATTGTTTTCAGATTTTTGGTCAATACAAAAAAATCATGATTCCACTCAATAATTCATAACAATTCATCAATGCGTTACATATTTTTCCATAACCACTTTCGTTAATATGTAATGTTGTAAATATTTATTTTACAGTTAATGGTTTTGAGAATTTTCCAACGAAATAAATAAAACAAAATAAATAAAACAATTTGTTGTAAATCGAATGCAATATATTCAGTAATATTTGTTGACGTATTGACAGGCGTATCCTTGTTTCACGAAAAGTT
>JAISNF010000163.1 GCA_031276415.1 Planctomycetaceae bacterium | reverse complement strand
TTCTAAAAACCACAGATTTATTTTTATTAACCACAGAGGACACAGAGAGCACAGAGAAGAAAAATTTGTATTTATTCAATAGTGTCTCGGTTTAGTGTAGAAATTCCGTGATATTTCCTAAGTCCCGTAGGGACGTGATTATGCATAACCGTAGGTTGCGCTTCGCTACACCTACGGTTATGTACCTCACACCCCTTGCGGGGTTAAGATTGAGAAATAAAAATTCCCTCTGTGAACTCTGTGTCCTCTGTGGTTAATAAAAAAACTTTTGCGCTATTTGCCCAATGCGGACAAGTTTATCCGTCTCTTTTGTGGTTAATAAAAAAAATTCTTGAGAAAATTTATCGGGGGTTCTTGAAAGGGCAATATTTTCGGCTATGATATTCTCTCTCTTGCATTAAACAAATCTTTTCTGAGATTGTTGAAGTATAAAAAAATTCCGTAATATTCTAAAATTTTCACCAATTCATGAATAGAAAAAAAACATTTTGAATTTTGAAAGATTTTGTAAAAATTGTAAAGATGAAGAAATTATGGGCTATGGACATTTAGTTTGGAGTTGGTATATTGTTCACTGTTAATAATTTATTATGCTTTTGTGTTTTAAAATTCGGTTTTATTTTTCGACGTTAATAATGGTTCACTAAAAATTTTAAGACGATGTGATTATTCCGCAGATAAATATCACCCGCAATTCTAAACAGGGCAGGGCATATTCAAAGAAGGGCGTACTTGTAACAATTTTGAAATGGAATATAAAATTAAAATATTTTAAAATATTGTTTTTCTAAAATTTATATTGCTCAATTTCTCAATTATGATTCTGTAATTTTCTCTTTAACGTAATTTCAATGATTTCTGCCAAATTACAACCTAAGATTAACAAGATACAAGATTTACGGCGTCGGAGCAATTGGAAAAAGGCTTATAAAGAAGCCTCGTTTTTAAGTCGGCTACACAACGAGCCGGAATTACAGGAATTGCTCGTTTTTTCACTCTGGGAATGGATCAAAGAACAATTTAACCGTAACCAATATGAAGAGGCTAAAACCAATATTAAGGAATTGCTTCGGCTAATCAAAAATCCCAATATCAATAGTCTGGAAATACAAAAAGAATTTCCGCCAATCTTTCGTGTTCTTGGTTTGAATGAATTTTTACCGGAACATCTGCGTCAGGATATGAATTCCTCCGAAATTCAAACTGAATTGGTAGATCGTTTTCTTGTACACGGTGAAAATTCCAATGATTTATCATCCGACTTTCGCAATCAGGCAATTTTGATTCAAAAAGCACTCGAAAAAGTCGAAGCAAAACTTGATAATGAAGCGTTGGAACTGCTCCATCCAATTTCGTTTCATTCTCCTTTATCGGAATGGCGGCTTTTTGTTCGGGGACTGATTTCTTATTACAATAAAAATGATGAGAAAGCCGACGAAAGTTGGAAACGGCTTTCGGAGTTGCGTCCGCCCTATCGGATTGTTGCGCGTTTGCGGAAATTTTTTACGGATGTGTCTAATACTTCTTCGTCTAATTTTGTTTCGCCGTTCTTTGATTTATTTCGTACAAAAAACGATTCAGCATTGATAAAAAAAATTGAATTTCTCAATCATATTCGCCAATTGAATAATTACATCCGGCAAAAAAAATTTAAGGAATTGGTTGGACATTTTCAGGCTTGCCGTTCTTTTCTTCAAAACACGGATCAATTATTGTTTGAACGTGTTTTTCGCACGGTACATTTTACGCTCATCAACGATGCAAAACCGGAAATCGTTAGGCAATTTATTGAACGGAATATTCCGCTTCCGCTTGATCCTCGCGGTAATCGGACGTTTGGATTGATTGCGCTTAGCGGTGAGCAAGAAGATTATCCGCGATGGCTTCAAGAACCGTATTATTATTGGGAACTCTTTGCCGAACAAGATATTGACCAAATCAAATCTTTTACACCAAGTGTGAAAAACCGCGCTAAAGCGGTCATTTATACTTTTCTTGGTAATGCCCTGATGCAAGAAATTTTTTCGAGACGAAAACGTTCTCGTTTTGCTTCTCGTGCGAATGATTTTGATATTAAAGAACAAGAAAAAATCTTACAATATTTTGATAAAGCACTTGCAAATGATCCGACTTATCTTGTTACGTATTGGCGTCTTCAAGAATTTTACCGCAACAATATTTCCGAACATGAAGATAATCTATATCATCCGAAGATTGCCGAAGTTTACCGCAAACTTATTGAACATGTTCCGAACAATACGGAAGCGTTAAAATATTTGTTCCAATATAATGCCGCTCTAAAGAATTACGCTGACGCTCGTGCTTATTTTGAACGTCTGCAAGTATTGGAACCTCTTTCCCGTGAAACGCTGTTTTTGAAGCGAAAACTTCAGTATATTCGTTTAAAAGAATTATTACTGTCCGATCAAAAATCGTCCGAAATTGAACAATTATTTAATGAAATTGAAAACACAAATCTTAATACAATTGAGTACAATTATGATTTAGTACCGCTTGCGTTAAGATATATTTATGCAATAATATCAAATCGTCCGGCAGAGGCGGACGAAGTTTTTAAGTTGGCAGAAAAAATTGGTTTGGAAAAGCGTGTGCCCTTGATATTAGCGATTTTTTCAGAAGTCGGAAATTTCCCCCAATTTCCAAAACAGATTCTTGAATCGCTTGAGCATGAATGGTTTTCCATTCGGATCGGGCAGTGTAACGGTAATGTTGCCGGTGCATTGGGCAATATCGCTTATGCCATTATGGCTGAAAGAAAAAAATTTCCCAATGCAAAAAAAATTATCAAAGATGTATTTCAGTTTGTTAATCGTTCAAAAAATGTGAAATGGAAAACCGAAAAAGATTTGTATGGAGCCTGTAAGATTCTTTGGTATCTTGCAATTAAACTTAAAAAGAAGAAATATGTTCTAACGTACAAAAAATTAGTCCGAAAAGGACTTTCGCAATTTCCTCTTTCTCCGTATTTCTTGTTTTTCGATGCGGAAATAAGTTTTTTGCAGCCGGATTTTTTTCAAGAATGGTATCAGGATTCGATAACCGCAAAATATCAATTATTTATTGAACGATGTAATCGTTTTCGAAACGATCCGGTGTTGGATTTTTATCTTAATGAAACGAAATTGCGGTTTGACGAACTTGATTCTATTGCGCCGTTTGAATATGATTTTGATGAATTATTGAACAAGAACAAGAATAAAGACGACGATGATGATGACGATTTTGATGATGACGATAATTCTGACAATGACGAAAAGAACGAATTACCTTATTCTAAATCTTCTTCTAAGTCCTCAAGTTCTTCGCGCAATGTTCAATCGCGGATAGAGGTTCCGCCGGAACTTAGCGAGATCAGTGAAATAATGGTGAACGAAGAATTCTCGCCGAGAGATAGACAGGGGTTGATCGATTCTTTGCCAAAGGAATTTGGGCATTTTCGTCCGTTGATAATTGATGCACTTTTGAAATGTGTAATGTTAGGAATCCCCTTGGATCAACTGGGGAACTGTTTGAGGGAGGAAGCGAAAGGTTTACCTTTTTTGGAGAAAATGCAATTCCTTTCCATCATAAAGGAGATGGAAGATGCAGATATATTTGAGGGATGCAACTCTCTATTGAATGTTGTTAAACCTGCAAAAAAGAAGAAAAAGAAAAGATGATACGAAAATTATATGAGATGTAAATAAAATGTGTAAGACTGTATAAAACTGTAACTATTCAACATTACTTTATTTATGTACGATGTTCATTATCACACATTGGGATTAGTGCCGGGTTGTTCCGAAGAGGTTTTGCGAAAACGGTATCTTGAATTGGTTCAACAGTTTCCGCCGGAATCATATCCTGAGAAATTTTCGAAAATCCATGAGGCTTACGAACAACTTCGTGATCCGCTTGAAACGATTCCTAAACTGCTTATATCGCTTCAGCATGATGATTCTATGGGACAAATTATCGAAGTATTTCTCACTGACATTCGGAGTGAACGATTACCAACTTCGGCACTCTTTAAAATGGGAGAATAATATCGTTCGTTAATTATTATAACACACGGAATTTTGAGAACATTATTATTATAAATATTATTACAAACGGATACAAATAAAAATGATAGAACACGATTCAACAACAGTACAACAACCGAATGAAACATTTCCACTCTCTTCGGAAAATATTATTGCGGAACAAAATTTCATTTTGGTTCCGACTGAACCAAAAAAAGACGGCGAAGAGAAAAATATTGTTGCGGAAGAAAATCAATTTTTGAATCAAACGGAAACAGAAGAAGAAGACGAGGAAAATATTGTTGCGGAAGAAAATCAATTTTTGAATCAAACGGAAACAGAAGACGACGACGAAGAAGAAAATATTGTTGCGGAAGAAAATCAATTTTTGGATCAAACGGAAACAGAAGAAGACGACGAGGAAGAAAATATTGTTGCGGAAGAAAATCAATTTTTGGATCAAACGGAAACGGAAGATTTTGAAGATTTTGAACAGATACTTTTCAAACTTCGCGAAGAAACGTTGAAACATTTTATTGATTGGTTTACCGCAGAAAATGAAACGGATGAAGAGGAAGAGGCGTTACCGAAAATCGGGTTTTATCAGGTTTTTGAAACGCTTACTGCGCAGCGGCATGAATTTAAGTTGTTTACTAAATCCAATCGGCAAACACAGGAACTTCTTGAAAAAAATATTGAAGAAACTTCGCAAACGCTTGCACATCTTCGTCGTTTGCGTAAAGAGCGTCCTGAAATTGAGCGTAAAGCAATTCAGCCGTATTTGATGAGTTTGATTGAGATTGATGAAGCGATTCAACGTGCCGGTGCGGCGTTGAAAGTTTTGCAGGATCGTTTGACCGGTCTTGTTTTTGAACAGATTTCAATATTAGCCAAATCGTATTGTGACGGATTAACGTTATGGCAACGTTTTTGGCAACGAAAAGCCGTCCGGCATTTTGCCGAATATTTTTCGCAACAACATATTTCGGAAATAGAACGAATACTTGAACCATTTCGGCTTGGTTACGAAATGATGCAAATCCGTATGGATGACGTGTTGAAAAAGCATTTGATTTGTCGGCTTAATCCGGTTGGCGAACAGGTTAATCCAGAGACGATGCGGGTTCTTGCTACGGTTGAAATGGAAACGGTTGAGCAGGGCAGGGTGATTGAAGTAGTTAGGGCTGGATATTTGTGGCGCAATAAACCGATTCGTTTTGCGGATGTTCGAGTTGCTGTCCGGTCTCAAACGAAATAATAAAAATATAACGAATCTTTTTTGTTACAACTCTTACTATTTATTATCCTTAAAAAATTAAAAATTATGGAAACAATTCTTGGAATTGATCTTGGTACAACAAACAGTGAAGTATCCGTTATTCGCGGTAACGATGTTGTTGTTATTGAAAAAGACGGACACCGGCTTCTTCCATCGGTGGTTGGTATTGATTTGTCCGGTAATCTTTTGGTTGGTCATCCGGCGAAAAATCAGGCGATTCTTTATCCTGAGCGAACAATTAAATCGATTAAACGCAAGATGGGTGAAGATATTCGTATCAAACTTGGTGATCAAGAATATTCGCCGCCGGAAATTTCCGCGATGATTCTTAGAACGCTTCGGTCTTACGCAGAAGAATCGCTGGGGCAAAAAGTTTCCAAAGCGGTTATTACGGTTCCGGCGTTTTTTAATGATACGCAACGCGAAGCAACACGTCTTGCCGGAGAGTTAGCCGGTCTTGACGTGGTACGAATCATCAACGAGCCGACAGCCGCTTCGCTTATCTATAATTCCGATTCGACTCAGCAGGAAACGTTGCTTGTTTATGATCTTGGCGGCGGAACATTTGATGTATCCATTGTTCGTGTTGAAGACGGAGTTCTGGAAGTTTTAGCCAGTCATGGAGATACGCATCTTGGCGGTGATGATTTTGATCAACTGCTTTTTGATTATGTTTGTGATACATTTAAAAAACAACATAAAGTCGATCTTCGTGAAATTCCGGTCGCCGTTTCACGGGTTTTGCAAGCGGTTGAAGAAGCGAAAAAACGTCTTTCGGTGGAACCGTTTACGCAGATCAAAGAAGAATTTATTACGGAAAAAAATGGAATATCGTTACATCTTGACATGGAATTGAGTCGGATGGATTATGAGGAACAAATATTGCCGCTTCTTGAAAAGACATTAACTTGTCTCAATGACGCATTGAATGACGCTCATTTACATCCTGACGATATTGACAAAGTCATCATGGTTGGCGGAGCATCACGAACACCGCTTGTTCATCAATTACTTGAAAGCCGGTTGGGTAGTAAGTTGCATGGTGAGATTGATCCTGATCTTTGTGTTACGATGGGAGCGGCGGTTCAGGGCGGGCTTATTTCCGGCACGAAAATTGGTCGTGTTTTGATTGATATTACGCCTCACACGCTGGGAACCAATGTTTTTGATCCAATGACAAATTCGCCGTTTGTTTTTTCGCCCATTATTAAACGTAACACGCCTATTCCTTGTTCCCGTTCCAATGCGTATGGGACGTTGTATGACAAACAGGAAGCCGTAGATATTGATGTTTATCAAGGTGAATCGGATGATGTTCGTCAAAACGTGTTGATTGGTCATTTTCATTTAAGCGGTCTTGCGAAGGTTCCCCAAGGCAATCAGATTATTTGCCGTTTTGATTTGGACATCAATGGAATTTTGCATGTAACAGCAACAGAAAAAAATACAGGACTTGCCGGAAACATTACGGTTGAAAACGTATTAACCGAACATAAAACCGAAGTCAACCAAGCATTTCGAGAACATCTGAACGGCTTTTTTGCGGATGAGGAAGCGATTCCGGTTGAGTCGGAGGAAGTTGTTGATACGGAATTGGTGATAGGTGATAAAAATTTTGCAAGTCAGTTGGGTCTTGCCGATGGCTGGGAAAAACGTTACGCCAAAGAAGCGGCGTTGATTCAACGGGCTGTAACATTTATTTCCAAAGTAACCGGCGACGACAAGAAAGATATTGAAAAGCGAATCAAAGAACTTGTTGACGCTATCAATCGTAACGATGCGGATCAGACAACTTCGCTTGTTTCGCAATTGGAGGATCTCTTGTATTATTTAGAGGATTCGGTATGATATTAAATAATCGTACAAAATGTCGGTGTCCGTCCTGCGGCGCAGAACAAACATGGCAGGATGAATGCCGTCGTTGCCGGACGGATCTTCGTGAACTTCGGTTGTTGAATGAAAGTATCCAATCATTGGAACGAAAATTGACGGAGGCGTTGGATGTCGGGGATTACCGTCAGGCGGTACGATGTGCGCAAAAACTTGAACAGGTTGATCCTGTTTTGTTGAAAGAGATTTTGCAACAATTAAATTTATCGCAGGATTTCCAATAAAAACGGTGCAGATACTTTATGAGGACAATCATCTTTTGGCGGTGGTGAAGCCGTGTGGTTTGGCAACTATGGGGCTTGCGGAAGGGGAGGAAACGCTCTTAACCCGCAGTAAAGAATATATTAAACAAAAATACAATAAACCGGGTGCCGTATATCTTGGAGTTGTCAGCCGATTGGATGTTCCTGTATCCGGTGTGGTGCTTTTTGCCCGGACTTCTAAAGCGGCGGCGCGGTTAAATGAACAATTTCGTACACATTCTGTTGAAAAGATTTATGTTGCGTTAGTTGAGGGTTTGGTTGATCCGCCGGAAGGCGAATGGATTGATTGGATTTGTGAAGATGAACGGCATCGAAAAGTATGGTTGACGCGGGAAGGACAGGGCAAAGAAGCCAAACTTCAATACTGCACTCTTCATAAAACTAACAATAATTATAAAACTAACAATAATTCGCTGGTTGAAATTCATTTGGAAACAGGTCGCAAACATCAGATTCGGGTTCAGTTTGCCGGTCATGGTTTTCCTATTTTTGGTGACAGAAAATACGGAGCCGAAACAATTTTCCCGGAAGGCATTGCGTTACACGCTTTGCGATTAACTGTTACGCATCCGACCACGCAACAACGTATTGTATTAATGGCACCAATACCGGTGATTTGGAAAAAGTTCACGGAGAAAAGTTTACTGTGAAAAATTCACTATGATATTCACTGTGATATTTTGAATTTCGGATTAGATTGCACAATGAATCTGTTGCTAAAATTACTTGGATTAATTCGGTTTTCTCATACTCTTTTTGCGTTACCTTTTGCGATATTGGGGGCGGCAATGGCATTGAAACTGAATTTGTACGAAAACACCGGATATTGTCCCCGAATGGTTGAATGGGTTGGGATTTTGTTATGTATGGTTTTTGCTCGCAGTGCGGCGATGGGATTTAATCGTTGGGCAGACAGTGAGTTGGATGCTCAAAATCCCCGAACTGCAAACCGTCATATACCAGCCGGATTGTTGACGGTACGAAGTGTTTTATTGTTTGTCGTGTTTTGTTCGGTTGGTTTTATTGTTTCGACATTTCTTTTTCTTCCGAACCGGATTCCGCTTTTTTGTTCTGTGCCGGTACTTCTTTTTCTTTTCTGCTACAGTTACACAAAACGTTGGACGATAGCGGCGCATTTTTGGCTTGGCGGAGCCTTAATGCTTGCGCCGTTTGCTGCTTGGATTGTTATTCGACCGGTTTTGATTCCTATTCCGTTACCGCCGGTTTTGTTATCGTTAGCGGTATTATTTTGGACAGCCGGTTTTGATTTGATTTATGCAACACAAGATACGGAATTTGATAAAAAGACGGGTTTATTCAGTGTGCCGGGAAAGTACGGAAATAAAACGGCGTTTCGTTTATCGGCGATATGCCATATTATTTCGGTTTTTTGCTTGGCGGTGATTCCGTATGTTTATGAATTATTCGGGCTTGTTTTTGAACTTGGTGTTATGGCGGCGGCGTTGATTTTAACGGTGGAACATTGGATTGCCGTTCCGCAATCGGACAAACCAATTGATTTATCACGCATCAACATTGCTTTTTTTCAAATGAATATTTTCGTTTCTATTGGTTTGCTTATTGTCGGATTATTTGATCTTTTTATAATGACGTTACTTTAATTTTATATGAGAACGAAAATTTTATAAAAAGACGGTTAAAAATCGACGGTTACGATTTTTCTTCTTCTTTAGACAAATCTTGGGGAACCTGAATACTGTGCAATATTTCTCCGTTGCGTAAACGAATCCATGTTTTGAACGTGCGTTTTCTGGAATTGGAGATTTCAATAATTCTGCTGCCGTGTGGTTCTTTGACATAAGTTGTTTTTGTACCGGAAAACCGACCATAACCCAAAGCAATATTATGCCAAAGTCCGATATAATCGTTGACGTGATCGTGACCGGTGAAGACGCCCATGATGTCACGGCTTTCGAGCATGGCAAGAAACATTCCTGAATTGACGGCACCCGGACATTCGTTTTCGCCGCGATCACCGATAATTGTTCGTTTATAATGAATCATTTCACCGTATTCGTTGAGTGGAATATGGAAAAATGCTAAAGAGGGGAGGGGAGTATTATTATTTTTTTGTGTATATTCCGTGCTTTGTTTTTTGTACCATGTAATTTGATCGGGGCTAAACCAATCATAACCTTTTACACCTTTGAGCGAACTGTACGCATTGGAATCCATGCAGTAGAGCAGGGCGGCAATTTTATTATCGGAATCAACAATTTCCAAAACATAATTTCCGGCTCCTTTGATATTATCAGGACCGGATTCTGTAACGCTGTATGGTTTATCCTTGATAT
This sequence comes from Planctomycetaceae bacterium, assembly GCA_031276415.1. Classification (GTDB taxonomy): domain Bacteria; phylum Planctomycetota; class Planctomycetia; order Pirellulales; family Thermoguttaceae; genus WRKP01. Next base: position 1,462 of record JAISNF010000163.1, on the reverse strand, counting down.
GATCGATAATTTGTTGGCGTGACCAATAGGATTCATGGTCGTGATTTCCCAAGACAACAGCCCAATAAGTTTTTCGTTCAATACAAGGAGCGAGAATTTCATCCCAACCTTGCCGGATATTTCCGGAAACAACAATGTCGCCGGTATAAACAACTAATTGCGGTTTTTCCGTGTCAATAATTTCTTCAATAAGCCGGACGGATTCTTTAGCGATATTTTTATCGGTTCGATAATGAGTATCTGTAATTTGAGCGATTTTGAATGTTCCGTTATCCGAAAAGCGGAGTAGGGGAGTGATTATTTTTTCTGATGCTGTCGTATTTTCGTTTAGAATTGCCAAACCCGCACCAATACTAAGCGGCGAAGAAAATCCCGCCTTAATAAAATCGCGCCGTTTCATTGTAATAACCTCCGAAAAAATTAAAAATTTTAGGAATGATAATATTGATTCTCAAATGATTTTACCCAAATACTTCTTCAAAACAATATCCCTAGCCCAAAAGAAGACTGGAAACCAAATATGAATCCTCTTGAAAAATAGAAAATAATGTTGGTGGACTCACTGACTTGTCTCTGTTTTCGGGCAGCAATCGAAATAATCTCAACCAGTTGCGATGTTTCGACAAAATAAACCGATTATTTTGCCGAATTTTGACGAATCTTTTGGTACAAGGCAAAATTCCAATTGACTCAAAGCGGGGCATCGGTTAAACTATGTAACGTAAATTCAGTTGCGAGATGTTGTTTTTTTCTTGCCGTTGTTGTTTTGCGGCGGGCATGTTCGCAAGGGGATTTTGATTTGTGGTATTATAAATTACGATAGAAAATTTTAGCATGTTATTAAATCAAGTCTATTTTAAAATTCATCTGTGGACTATTTTCTTTTGTCTTGCGATAAAAAAACGGTAAAAATTAAAATGGACAATTACTTGTTATTTTCCGTCCATAAAGCAGAAAAAAATTTTTTGTATTGGTGTTGACAGGTTTAACGGGTCTTGTATAATTACGAACAATTAATTTCTGAATTTTTATTTTAAATTTTGGAGACCAAATTACAATTTAAAAAATAAATTGCCCGAATTTTTGTTCGGGTATTAAAAAAATCGAGTACGTCAACAAAGCTAAAGTCGCTTAGGCGAACTGTAATTATCTGCCGACCAACCGGATTTTCCGGGTAGAAAATTACTGGATATAAGAAAGTTGCGTGTCTCCCGTTAAGGGAGCGTTACGTCTTATATCATGGGTATAATTCAGCATTACATTTTGTAATTGTAATGCACCACTTTGGTCGGTGGGAAGGAACCTAAACTTTAGTGCGTGTCGCTCCTGTCTGAGAGTGATACTTCTGTTGCCGTTTCTCGGCGTTGAGTTTTTCCCATTTTGTAACAAAACAGATTATTTGTTATGTAATCTGTAAACATGTTCCCTTTTTTTTCATAAGGAGAAATACTATGAAAAAGAC
>JAISNF010000154.1 GCA_031276415.1 Planctomycetaceae bacterium | reverse complement strand
GATAATTAAAACTAATATTTTGATTCCAATTAAAAATTTCCTCTGTGTTCTCTGTGTCCTCCGTGGTTAATAAAAATACATTTGTGGTTTTTAGAAGTTCCTTTTAGTAATATTTCAATGGAATTTATTGTTTTGTGCGAGATTGATATTTTTCCGATAAGTTTCGGAAATTGTTCGTGTTTTCGCTCTTTAAGTTTTTTCTCCTTTAATTGTTACAAGGATTGTTGAATGAAAAAAATATCGATTATTAGTTTGTTTACCGTTTTGATTATTATTGCTTCCGGCAGCCAATGCCATGAATCGTCAAAACCGTTACCGCCGCCGTTGCCCACTTCGCCGGTTCCTCCCGGAACAACTTCTCCGGTAACTCCGGCAGAAACACCGGAAACTTCGGCAAAAACGCCGGAAACTTCAGCAAAAGCGTTGGAAAAATCGTTTGTTCCGGTTTCCGTTCCGGCAATCGCCGAATCCAAAACGGCTCAGGAAATTTCCGCACGAAAACGTGAAAATCTCAAAAATCCGTTTTTCAAATCGTCGTTGGAATTTCTCAAAGATCCGGTTCCGGTTGACAACGCAGACGCTAAAACGGAATCCGAAATGAAACCGTATCTCGAAAAAATTATTGGTTCCGATCAGACGTTTAAAATGATTCCTATTAAAGGCGGAAAATTTCTGATGGGTAGCCCTGAAAATGAAAAAGGACGCCGCAATGACGAAAGCCCGCAACACGAAGTCGAACTCAAAGCATTTTGGATCGGCGAACACGAAACAACATGGAAAGAATTTGAACAGTTTGCTCTTAAAATTTTGCGGGATAGCCGAAAAGAAAAGTCCGCTCTTACTGAACGGGAAAAATTAGCGGATGCTCTTGCGTCGCCGACACCGCCGTATGATATTAGTTCCATCAGTCACGATAATGCGGGAAAAATCGGTTATCCTGCCAGTGGAATGACGGTGTATGCGGCACAACTTTATTGCCGGTGGTTGACAATGATTACCGGACGTTATTACCGGTTGCCGACGGAGGCGGAATGGGAATATGCTTGCCGGGCAGGTTCGACAACCGCTTATTCTTTTGGCGATGACGAAAGCAAACTCGAAGATTACGCATGGTTTTTCGATAATAGCGATGGTTCTTCCAAAAAAATTATGACCAAAAAACCGAATGCGTGGGGACTTTACGACATGCACGGTAATTTGTCCGAATGGGTTCTCGAACAGTATGACGTAAAAACCTATGCCAACCGGAAACCTAATTCTTATGGCGTTCCGGTTAAACCAGCCAAAGGCGACGGTTTTGGTCAGATTGCCCGCGGCGGAAACTGTGAAGATGATGAAGCCGCCAATCTGCGTTCCGCACGGCGACTTTATTCGGAAACAACATGGAAACAACAAGACCCGCAATTCCCGCAAAGTATTTGGTGGGTAACAGATGCGGCTTATGTCGGTTTCCGTGTTGTTCGACCGCTTGAACCGCCAAAAACGGAAGAAGAAGCCAAACTATATGAGCCGTTGCCTTCCATTTGGATTGACTACGCCGAATTAAATCAACGCGATTAACGCGATTGATATTGTGAAACGAAAAACAAATTTTAAAGTGTAATGAGTATAACCCTAAACCGGAACAAATTGTAATATTCCGGTTGTCAGTAAATTTCCTTAAATTTCCTTTTTTTATTTTAGGAGTTAGTGTTATGTCCCAACGAATTATTCTTGGAGTTAATGTAACGAGTTTTGCCCAAAATTCCGGTGAAGTTCAATCCGTGTTCCGCGAATACGGTTGCAGTATCCGAACCCGTCTTGGTTTGCACGAAGCAACTGATAATATTTGTGCGTCAAACGGTTTGATTCTGATTGAATTTGTCGGCGGTACGGAAAAAGCCGACGAAATGACCGCCAAACTGACGGCATTGCCCGGAATCGAAGTGAAACGTATGGAATTTTAGTAACTCTTCGCAGTTTCCGACAATTCCCGGTGTTCGCAATAAATTTTGTAACTCGGAGATTCAAGCAATGTATCTTTCCATTGTAGTGCCGGTTTATAACGAAGAAGAAAGTTTACCGCAACTTTATCAGGAAATTTGTGAGGTTGCGGAAACAAACCGTTATGAATTGGAAATCATTTTTATTGATGACGGCTCCAAAGACCGAAGTTGGGAGATTGTGGAACAACTCGCAACACAGGATGAGCGGGTTCGTGGTATCCGGTTTCGCCGGAACTTCGGCAAAGCCGCTGCATTGAACGCCGGATTTGAAACGGCACAAGGTAAAATTGTTCTGACAATGGACGCCGATCTTCAAGATGATCCTCATGAAATTCCGGAATTTATTACGATGATGGAGTCCGGTCTTGAAGTGATTAGCGGTTGGAAAAAAATCCGCCATGATCCGTGGCACAAAGTAATTCCGTCGCGATTTTTCAATGCGATGGTCAGTTATATGACTGGTGTTTGTTTACACGATCATAATTGTGGAATGAAATGTTACCGGCGTGAAATTTTTGATGAAATTGTGTTGTATGGAGAGTTACATCGTTTTGTTCCGGTTTTGGCGTCGGCTCGCGGGTATCGTGTTGGTGAAAAAGTGGTTGCACACCGTTCCCGACAATTCGGGCAATCAAAATATGGTTTTACCCGATTTATCAAGGGATTTCTTGATTTATTTACTGTTTGGTTTTTAACAGGTTACGGTCAACGTCCGCAGCACTTAATGGGAACAGTCGGATTAATTGCAATGGGAATTGGATTTTTCCTTTTAACATATCTTGCGATGATTTGGGGAGTTTCGCGTCTTGAATTGGATGGGCTTTCCTATTTCGGGCTTGATAAACCGGTCAATATTGGAACGCGACCGGCTGTTCTTTACGGAGTTGCGGCGTTACTTTTCGGCGGACAGATTCTCTCAATGGGAGTGATTGCCGAACTGTTTGTCGCCTACCAAAACCGAATCTCAAAAGGTTATTCCATTAAAAATGTTGCCGGTAAAAAAAATCCGAATAATTGCTCTTGACTAATTTATGTATAGATGATTATCATTCGATAATTCCAAAAACGTTACCATTTTCAACGTTTACTATTTTTTATTTTACCGAAGGGATTTTACTATGAAAAAGATGATTGTTGTTTTATGTGTTGTGTTGTTTCTGTTTATTCATTGCGGGTTGTCTTCTGTAACACCGGCAACAGAACCGGCAAGTCGCCATCACTTTCCCGAACCGCAAACAATCATCCCAATCTCTGAACAACTCAATATGCCGTTTTCACATAATATTAAAGAACAAATTACGCTGACGGCGGCACTGAAACAAATTAATAGTCAGACCGGAATTTCTGTGATAATTGATCACGGTGAATTACAAGGATCCGGTGTGGATTGGGAAAAAAAGATTAATTTTTATTTACCGTTCAAAATATTGTTGAGTGATTTTCTGGATTACCTGACCAAACAACAAAATCTGGCATGGATTGTTCAGAACGACGACTATATTCTGATTACGTCAAAAAAATATGCTGAAAAATACGAGAAAATACTGAATTATTATGTTGGTGACCTGTTGGCAATGGAAGCGGAAGGAAACGTACAAGAAACCGACGCCGCCGCTTTTCAATCGATTATTGATTATATTACAGTAATGATTGATTCGGAAACATGGAACGGCAATATTCAAGCATTTCATCCCAATCTCTCTTTAGTTGTACACCAACCGATTAACGTACATAAACAAATCACTGAACTGTTGCAACAATTGCGAGAAGCAAAAACGAAAAAATAGACAAATATTTTATTTTTGTAATATTTCAAAAAAAGTCGGCAACATTTCGCTGCAAACATTACATTGACTTACCCATTGTTTACGCACGAAACAATAGGTCATTCTGTTGTGAACACTCCCGACTTGAGGCGAAGACTGGCTGGCAATGTCAAGCGAATCGGTCAACATCTCTTCAAACCGCCTGAAGTGATGGGTTGTTGCTTAAGCAGGCAACAACTGGTGTTTCGTGAAAACTTGCAGTGAGTGCATCAATGACCGCCGAATGGGGAAAATCTACATCTCCGGTGGGAGGAGGGGTGAGGAAGCATAAAAGCAGGGGATAAGGATATTGAGACACAAAAGGAGAAATCCCGAAACAGAACTAAGCCCTAACCTAAACTAATATGCCACTCATCTACTCTACACGAAGATTGAGAATTAAAAATTTCCTCTGTGAACTCTGTGTTCTCTGTGGTTAATAAAATGTGGTTAATAAAAATAAATTTGTGGTTTTTAGATGTTCCCATAAATAAATTATCTGCATAAACCGCAAAATCGTCAAAGTTTTCCTAATCCTTATTTCTGAATTCGCCGATAGTTTGGATAATAGTCGTTAGTTTATGACAAACCCGCATTTTATCGATA
>JAISNF010000130.1 GCA_031276415.1 Planctomycetaceae bacterium | reverse complement strand
AGCAACAGATGGTTCAAATGCCGCACCAACAGGAACAGTGGATAAACTCGCAGAACCTATAGATCATATTGCCATATCAGGTACGATTTCTTTTTCTGGTACGGCGTTGACGGATTCGAAGGTAACAACGACTGGAGCGACAAGTGATCAAGTAACACTCACTTGGACAAAACCAACAAAATATATCTCAACCGATACTAATAACGGTTGGAAAGCCGCTCTCAAAAGTGGTGCCAGATATACTATCAATGTTTATACCAGTGTAGGAGCTTTTGTTAAAACCATTGATGCCGGTACCAAAACGTCCTTCGCGGTCACTACTGGCTTGACGGCGAATACTGGTTACAAGTTTGATGTTATAACCGATTTGACGTTGACCCATCCGACAGATAGAACAGTTACCGCCGAACCTAAAACGGATGTGGTTATTACAACCGGCGAATTTAAAACGGCGGCAACGGGTAATGCTGCTGCTGTAACAGTTGGACCTCCGACCGCTGTCAAAGCGGCTTATACGAAAGGAGGTTCCAAACCCGCCTCTGTCAAAGTAACATGGACAGCCCCAGCCTATTACACCGGAGGTTATAAAGTTACTCTCACAGATCTTACGAATGGTACTCCCACCAACGTCAGCAAGTTGATCAATTCGGGTGGAAAGTTGGAGTTTGTCGCTACGGTAGGAACAGATATAGCCGACAAGAGTCGTTACAAGGTTATTGTTGAGGCAACCGCAGCAAACAAGATTGCGTCAACCCTAACTTATGTCGATGTCGGTGCGGTTCCTGTTACTCCTCCTGTTGCACCGGCGGTACCAAAAGCACCAGAGACTGCCGCTCTTGCGAATGTTCCCGGCGGAACAACGGTAACTTTAGCACCTGCTGATACAGAAACTCTAAACCCAACGGTTGGCTTCTATGTTGGAGTAGGTACGGCGATACCTACTACCGTTACTTTTACTGATTTGGTTTATGTACCGAAAGCCACATCTGGATCAACTACCGTAAAATTAAAAGTAGGATCTGCTGATTTGGTTTATGCCTTTGCTGTTGCTGCCGATGGAACCAATTCTGCTACTGGGGCTATTTCTGCTGCCGCTGCAGCCATTACAACAGATGTCGCTGCAACAAGTACCGCCAATGTTTATCCGGCGGCGAATGATGTTAAAAATGTAACGGTAGTGGCTGATAAAAACGACTACACTGTTAAATGGACAGCCGCAAAGGATTACTTCTCTGGTGAAGCCACCGCAGCTGCTCCAACAGCAACAACAGATTTTAAGTATGTAGTTACCGGTTATCGGATAACTGCCACGATTAAAAACGGTGCGACAGCAGGACCTTCCGAAGTACAATACGTTGCTGCAACAGGTGCTGAAGCGACATTTACAAATCTTCGTTGGAATACCAAATACGACTTCAAAGTTGAAGCGTTAGTTACGTATACACCCGCTGTTTCAGATTCAGCATGGGATACAACTCCTGCAAACATTAAGGCGATGGCAAGTGCCGGAGCAACGAAAACAGGTGTTTCTGTTGCCAAAGTCCCAGCGGTTGCAGATGCGATTACTGTTGCGGAGAAATCTAACACTAACACGGGAACAGACGCTACGGTTACTATTTCCGGTACAGTGGTAGGCACAAGTTACATTGTTACCGTTACTGATGCCAATAAAGCCGTTTTGGGAACCAAAACTATTGCGGGAGCAGCAACTTCAACAGATGTTGTTCTTTCCGACGTAATTGGATCCAGCGTAAACCTGACCCCGAATGCAAAATATACGGTTCTTGTTCAAACGATTGGTACGGTTCCCGGTACGGTTTCCAAAGGGAAATCAGTTACAATCACCGCCACCAACTTTGTTACTGCAACCCTAAAAGATAGCAAAGCAACGAAAATCAATGAAATCTCAATTGATGTTGTCGTTCCTGCAAAGGGTGCCGGTACTGGTGATAAATACTACATTGAATACACCAATGTCGTTGACGCCAAAGGCAAACCCGATTGGAATGCCGCAAAAGTTTGGCTTGGTACTGACTATCAAGGTGATCCGGAGGCAGTTAGTGCTACTATTACAATCGGAAGACTTGATCCCAATTCGCAGTACTACTTCCGAGTTGTTACTGTCGATAAGGCGTGGACTAGCTCCGATAATTGGAGCAAGATGGAAAAGGTTGCGACGGGCAAAGAAATAAAAATCAAAACCGCCGCAGTTCCGCTTCCAACTGTTGCAAAGAACGGTTTTACACTGGATGTAAATTCTGCCTTTGGTTTGAAACTTGTCGGCAATTCAACAGCACGTGTTGATGCTTTGGCGGCAAGCGGTAAACAGGTTCTTGGTTCATTGAAACCGACTGGAACAAGTGATCCGTTGTACGTTTATACGTTAATTGCTTCGCAAGAAACCAAAACGGACATAACCGGTAAACTACTCGGTGCAAAAACTGTTACAGCAGGTACCATAACAGTGGATCCCGGCAAAACAGATAAGGTAGGTTCAACAGAGAAGAAAATTACCGATCTTACGGGAGAGGCAACATTTGCACAGATTTTCGACTCACTCGATGTTGACCACACGAATTTCAGTAGCGTCAAAAACTTGAATGTTCAGATACAAGTCGATGTCTATTACGGTACTGCTACAGGTACTGCTAATTCAGTGGCTGGTAGCCCTGATCACTTTACGGTGTACTCGAAGTCATCGAAAATCGCATTACCGAAATGGTTCGTAGAATAGAAGTGAATCGTTTAGCGTAACACGTTATCGCAAGCGGAATTATTACCAATTACCAAAACGGTCAATAATTCCGCTTGCAGCGTTTTAAAAGTGCAATGGGTTAAACCCCGCCGCTATTTTGGGAATGACTCATTCGGGGAACAGAATGGCGCATTCGGATATCCGAATAACTCATAATTACGGAAAAATGGCGAAATGTTGCGTGTCTTTTGATTACCAACAGCAAAATTCCAGCGAATAATTACTAAAATTCTAATTTTTATCGTATTTTACCCGCCATTTCGCAGGTATCTTTTTGAAAATCGTGAATTTTTCCTCTTGACGTTGTCAGCAAAAATCGGGACAATCCGATGTTTTATTTTTTGGCAAGTTCAATGGTTTAGACAAAGTATGAAAACTGCTCGTAAAATATGAAAACTATTCATCGTTATATCATCTGGGAACTTTTGGTAACGTTTCTTGTCGCATTTATCGCTATGACAATGTTACTGATTATTGGTTTGCTTGTCGAAAAAGCACTTTCGAAAAATGTCCCTATTATTCCTATTGTTCAAATGATTCCCTACGGAATTGTCGTAACCTCCCGAATTTCACTCCCAATGACCTTGCTCCTCGCCGTAACGACTTTTTTCGCCAAAATGTCTGGAAATAATGAAGTTATCGCCTTGAAATCACTTGGAATTCCGCCTTACGCATTTCTTTGGCCCGCGATGGTGTTGGGAATATTGGTGAGTCTTTTCGCTGTTTGGCTAAACGAAATGGCGGTTACGTGGGGACGCCCCGGTATCAATACGGTTATTTATCTTTCCGCCGAAGATATTCTCCTGGAACAACTCAAACGAAATCATACATTCGAAACAGAATCACATGATATTACAATTATGGTCAAAGGTGTTGAGAACCGCCGCTTAATCGCACCAACCATCACTCTTAAAAATCCGCCCTCAACCATCGAAGCACAAAGTGCCGAACTCAAAATTAATTTTACGGCACAGACTTTGACGGTATTACTGAACAACGTCAAAGTCGAAGGAGCCGGAGCAAAATACACCGGTCATGACCGAATCATCACAATCGCCTTACCGCAAATTGTTCACGATACCAACGCCGAACCAAGTATTTCCAATATGGGATTCCAAAAACTGAGAGCAGAAACGGATGTCACACAGGAAAATCTTGATAAAAAACGAAGAATTATCGCCGCCCGAAAAGTTTTCGCCACCGGAATGGGAGCGGTTGATGCCTGGCGCACGCCGCAAATTAACCAATTGAACAGCGAAAATCAAATGTTGCTCAAACGAATCAAACGACTAAACGCCGAACACCCTAGACGCTGGGCAACCAGTTTTAGTTGCTTTTTTTTCATTTGGCTGGGGGCACCTTTGGCAATCTGGATGAAAAAAGCAGATATTTTTAGCAGTTTTTTTGCTTGTTTTATTCCGGTGTTGTTATTTTACTATCCTCTGCTCATGTACGGAATGACAGGAGCCAAAAACGGTACGCTTCCTGCCAATTCGGTTTGGATCGCCAATATCTGTCTTGCAATTGTCGGACTTTGGTTCATGAGGCGAATCCATCGGTATTGAACATAACATTGAACAGAACATTGAACAGAAATATTTCTTAAATATCTCCTAAACATTTCCTATCTTAAATTTTTTAACCTGAAAAGTCGGATTTTTTTGAAATTTTGAAAAAAACGATTACTCCGATTACAGCGATTGTGCCGATAATAAAGAGACGTAGATTTTTCAAAATTAAAAAAGGCTTTGTTTTGGTGCAAAACCAATATGACTTCACTCACTGAAAATCAATTCCCGGTAAACCGGCAAAAGATGTTATTACACATCTTGTTTCTGGGTTTGGTCTTTCTTGTACTCGTCGGGCAAGGATTCGCACAAAACAAAGAGGAAACCGAAAAAAAATCTTTCCTTTCCTATTTTCAAAAAAACTATTTCCAAAAAAAGAAATCGGCAGACTCTTCTGCTAATTCTTTGCTTCCGTTTTCCTGGTTTCGCAATAAAAACACAACATCAGAAACAAATTCCGATTCCGTAAAACCTCCAATTGTCCCCAAAACGCCAACACGTCCTCAGAAATCAGAACAAAAGGTTAATCCATCAGAACAAAAGGTTAATCCATTGGACAGATTTTCTTCGGATGATTTGAATGCTGCCCCGTTTCCGCCGAACAATCCTTATTACGAGAAAAATCAAACATTAACTGCGACAAAACAAAGTACGAGACCGGTTTCGATTTCGGAATCAGTGGAACTTCCTGATTTGGACACGGTTCCATCTTCGGCGCAATACGGTTCCCAACTGGTTACGCCTAATTATTCAGAGGAACCTTTATTGACGGGTTTGTCAACATATTCGTTTGATACACGGGATTGGGTTGAATCATTTCCTGTTGATCATGTAATTGATCCTTCCAATTCCGCCTCTTTCAATCAAGCGGCATCCGCCGATAACGCCGATAATCGACGTGTTCCGGCGGGACCTGAATTTGGACGAACAGTTACGCCGAATATTCCGCCTTCGCCGCAAAATAATACCAAAATTAATTCAAAACAATGGGATGGGCAGGCAATACCTATAAGTGAAGTAACGGAAACGACTTCCGATAAAATGAAATCGGTCAAATTGGTTTCCGCCAATCGTTCCATATCCGAACATCGCTATCATGCACAAGAACGTACACAAGAAAAACTACAAGAGGAAAACGAATTTGATGCGGTACTTTCCGGAATTGATTTAAAACCGTCGTACACAACAAGATTGAAATATTGCGAAGTTTACGGGGTTGTGGTGGTTCAATCGAATTTTCCGTTGACGGAGATAAAATCAATTCTTGAAGAGATTAAACAATTGCAGATTGATTTGAATCTTTATATGGGAATTTCGGCACCGAAAGAAAAAATTGAATTGTGTTTATTTCGGGATGAAAAAACATATTTGAAATTTTTGCAAGAGGTTTTCCCGAAAGCCCCGCGTGATCGGCGGGCACTTTATATTAAGATTGACGACAAACCCGGCACATTGCTTGTTCAAAAGACGGATGAATTTGATGTTGATTTACGGCATGAAATGACTCATGCGATTATTCACACGTCAATTGCAACGGTTCCGATTTGGTTGGATGAGGGGCTTGCCAAGTATTTTGAAGTTCCGATTAAAGACCGTGCTGAAAAAAATCCGTATATGAAACAGATTCGTTGGAACACAAAATTTGGAGCGGTTCCATCGATTCATCGTTTGGAAAAACTGGAACATATTGGGCAAATGGGAGATCGTGAATATCGGGATTCGTGGGCGTGGGTTCATTTTCTGATTCACTATTCGCCGCAATCGCACCGCCTTTTAGCCGGTTATCTCCAACTCTTGTCAACACTTCCGGCGGAAAACACAA
>JAISNF010000128.1 GCA_031276415.1 Planctomycetaceae bacterium | reverse complement strand
CACTTGAAGACGCAATTGAAAAATTAGAACTCGCTACAAAAAAAGAAAATTTTCCTTTGAAAATTGTTGTTCAAACAAATGAAATGCAAACGACGCGTTTTTTTCCAATGACAACAAATGTAAAAATTATTCAATCGCTTGAAGTACAATACCAAAAATATATGAAAAACAAATTGACCGTTACAAATGAAACAACATCGCCATCACCATCAACACGTCCAAAACATAATCTTCAACGCATAAGTATTAAATAATATACGTATCTACTATTCGTACTTGAAATTCAGTGATTAAAAAGCGTAAAAGCCTGTCGCCAGAAACTAGGCAGACGAATGTAAACGCAAATTCAAGTACGAACAGTTTAAAATGTACACAGGCAATGTTTTAGGCGAAATGTTGCCTATCTTTTGAATGACCAAAATATTATGATCATCGTAATAAAATTGTAATTGGTGTGGTATCTGTTTTAGTTTCAATTTTTTATTCGTAAACAAATCAATACAATTTGAGTTGACGGAATATCGTTTGAGTTATTCTGATTTATTGGCTGTTTACTGTTGCGAGAACGTAGGGTCCGTCGGGCATGACGGCAATCGTCATATTCGTACCATATTCAGCAAATGCGTCGGCAACCGCCTGCTCAAGAGTCGGCGATGGAATTACGTAATATTTTCGAAACACTTCCGGCGGTAAACCGTTAGAAACAATTTTGACCTTTCCTTTGCGAAGTGCTTTAGCAAGTTCTTCGATTTGCCACTGATCGGCAACATAAAACTGATCGGCAAGAATCGCTTCCATAAACGTTTCAATAGTAGGAAAACGTGTTGCGATTTCTTCAAACGCCTCACTTCCCAACCCTTCGTCACACGCGGCAACTAAAATAATTGTTCCGCCTTGTTTCATAATTTCAACCGCTCCGACAATTCCCTTGATCGCCTGATACCACGTTTTGTCCAACGGATAACCGGCAGCACTGGTTATAACAACATCAACAGGATTTTTTACCGTATCAGTAACAAATTTTTGGGCAATCGCAACACCTTCAAGATGAGCCTTGTCCATTTCACCGGCAACTACAGCCAAAATTTGACGGTGATGATCAATGACAACATTGACAATAAAATCACAACCGGATTTTCGTGCGATTTCCATTTGTTCTTCGTGAACCGGATTATTTTCGAGACAACCGAATCGGGCGTTTTTATGTTCGAGAAATTGGGGCGAATGCCAAGGTCCGATTGTTTCGGCTGCAGCAATACCCGGACAAATCGATTTACGTCCGCCACTAAAACCCGCCATAAAATGCGGTTCAATCAAACCGGTCAGAATTTTCACTTCTGCATTGAGATACCGCCGATCAATCCAAATAGGAACTCCATGTGTGGAATTGCCGAGATAATCGTGTTCGTTTTTGTTTCGGGCGTTGTGGTCTTCAACACGATAACGATTAATAATCGTTTCGCCAAGCATTTCGAGTTTCTCTTCCGGTGTGCTGGCACGATGTAAACCGGTAGCAACAAGAATAACAATTTCCGAATCGGAAATTCCGGCGTCTTCCAATGTTTGCAAAATGGGCGGCAAAATAATTTTGTTAGGAACGGGTCTTGTGATGTCGCAAATGACAAGACAAGCGGATTTTTTACCGGCGGCAATTTTTGCTAATGGTTCAGAGGCGTTTGGTTTGATAAGTTTCCGGCGGACTTCTTCCATTGGTTCCGGCAAAACATCGGCAGATTGAATTCCGAGTACCTTGACAACATTTTTTTCCGGCAAGTCCACCGAAAGCGTTCCACGTCCATAAGCAAGTGAATAGTTCATAAATATCAATCCAATACAAAAATAAATGAATAATTGTAACTTCTAATAACCGTTTTTTTATTTAACCACAAATTATTTAACCACAGAGAACACAGAATTCACAGAGAATAATTTTTTTTAAAATTATTTTTAAATCAAAAGTCAATGATAATATTAAATAACGTTTCGATTCCAATTAAAAATTTCCTCTGTGTTTTTTGTGCCCTCTGTGGTTAAATAAAAAACCTGTTTTTAGAAGTTCACTGATGCTACTGAAATAATTATCATTTTTTACTTTGTTTACGATTGAAAATCAAGTGGAGGGAAACAATTAGAGGAACTTCTAAAAACATTGTTTTTAAAAATTCACGTCCTTAAAAATAAGGACTTGTAAATATTTTTCGTCTAAAAAAATAGTTTCTTAGAAGTTGCCATTAAATAACATTTTGATTCCAATTAAAAAAATTCCTCTGTGTTCTCTGTGTTCTCTGTGGTTAATAAAAAAACTAATTATTAGAAGTTCCCAATTGTTATAAGTTGAGAGTTGAGAGCGGAAAGTTTCGCAATTCGGAAATATTGGCGAACTTAGATGGCTTGCGAAAAATTCCTGCAATTGTAAAATGAAAAAATGTAAATAATTTAGCGTTGAAAAAGAACTCTTTTTTATTTTTTATTCAAACCCGTTATATTGCCCATAGTTTTTTATATTCAATGAAAGTCTCTATCAATCAGTTGATGAACCAAAGTGGAGTTAAGTTTGGAACCAGCGGAGCACGCGGTCTTGCGGCAGATATGAGTGATTTTGTTTGCTTTGCTTACACACTCGGTTTTTTACAATACGCTACTCATGAAGTTGCTCGTAATTCCAAAAATAACCGAGTTGCAGTTGCCTACGATCTTCGTGAAAGTTCACCGCGAATCGCCCTCGCTGTTCGTAAAGCGGTTCTTTATTCGGGGTTGACGCCAATTGATTGCAAAACAATTCCGACTCCAACTGTTGCCCTGTATGGAATATCAGAAAATATTCCCGCAATCATGGTTACAGGAAGTCATATTCCCGAAAATCGCAACGGAATTAAATTTCATTTGCCAAACGGCGAAATCCTCAAAACAGATGAAACCGGAATTAAACAGCAAATTGTTGATGTTCCCGATGAAATGTTCGATTCAAACGGAATGTTAAAATCCGCCGAAACCAATTTTTCCGCCGAAACCGATAACGGTAAGGCGAAACAATATTATCTTGACCGATTTCTTCGTGCTTTTCCGTCCGGTTTTTTGACAGGTTTTCGGATCGGGCTTTACGAACATTCGGCGGTTGGACGTGATTTGTTGTACGAATTATACACTGCGTTGGGAGCCTCCGTAACACGGTTAGGGCGAAGTGAAACATTTATTGCTGTTGATACAGAAGCGGTTCGTGAAGAAGATCAATTACTCGCACGAAAATGGGCAACCGGTCATTCGGAAAATCCGCCTTTTGATGCGATTCTTTCCACCGACGGCGATGGCGACCGTCCGCTGTTGTTTGACGAACACGGTGAATGGATTCGCGGCGATGTTGCGGGAATTTTGACCTCGCGTTTTCTTTTGGCAGATTGCGTGGTAACTCCCGTTAGTTCCAGCACCGCCTTAGAACGTTCCGGCTGGTTCAAAAAAATTGTCCGAACAAAAATCGGCTCGCCTTATGTGATTGAAGCGATGCAAAATGCTGTGTCGCAAGGTGATAAACGTGTTGTCGGTTACGAAGCCAACGGCGGTTTTTTGACTGCCAGTTCCATTTTGCTTGACGAAGAAGAATCAAAACGTCCTTTATTGCCGTTGCCGACTCGTGATCCTGCTATTGTTCATATTGCAACACTTCGTTACGCTAAAGACGCCGGAGTTCCGCTTTCGGAAATGATTCATTATTTGCCTCGCCGAATTGTGATGAGTGATCGTCTCCAAAATTTTCCAACCGAACTTTCTCAACGTAAAATGGAAGAACTCACTTCAGGAGGCGAAGAAATGATACAACTTGTTTTTGCCACTTTTGGTGAATTGCAAACAATTGATCGAACCGACGGAATTCGTATGGTGTTTGGAGATCAGGATATTGTACATTTACGTTCATCAGGAAACGCACCGGAATTACGATGTTATGCGGAAGCAGATACCAAAGAACGAGCCTCGTCGTTGTTGTACCGAACTATGACAATTCTTGATACATGGCGACGCCGTTCCCAACACGATTCCTATCCTTATCAACAATAGAGAAATTTATAAATTATAAATCAAAAATAATAACAGAAAATAAAGCAAACCGCGTCATTCTCCGCCCATTTTCCGTTGTCAATTCTTCACTCTTTACTATACTCATCACACTTGACAATTCGGTTTTCATTTTTTGACAGGATAAACAGAATTTACAGGATTTTTCAAATAAAAGACACAAAAATTCTACTCCTATAAAACCGAT
>JAISNF010000073.1 GCA_031276415.1 Planctomycetaceae bacterium | reverse complement strand
TCCATCAGTAATTCTTGCAAAAGAATCTCTGGGACGCCATCGGTCAGCACTACCACCAATAGATCGACGAAAAGGACCTCGCATAACTTGAGCATTATTTTCACTGGTAACATTGAGCCAGTTCGCATCGGGACGAGTTGTTTCTGTTTCTCTACTGACAGCAAATCCATGTCCGAGACAAACAAACGCATAATCTGTTTGCGGTCCTGGTCGGCACTCACTGTAAGTATCACCTGCTGTCAAACCGTTCTCAACAATGAGCGAACCACCGCCCCGACGAGTTGGGCAACGATAAGCCATTACGGAACCGAAAGCCTTACGGTAATCATCACTCATGAGAACACCGCTTGTTCCTCCGCTTCCGGCGGCTCCAATCCACCAATTCTCGTCTAATGCGTTTTGGATTCCACGCGCCATAAGAAATTCATACAGCGGCGTTTGTTCCATAAACGGGTAAATCAACCCCCAAAAACTCACGGTATCAACACCGATTGCCGACGGCGGTAATCCATTTTGTGTATCGTGGAAGTTGTGGATTCCAATCCCGATTTGTTTTAGGTGATTGGAACACTGCATTCTTCTTGCAGCCTCGCGAGCCGCCTGAACCGCTGGTAACAGTAACGCAATTAACACACCGATAATTGCAATCACTACAAGTAATTCTACCAGCGTAAATCCGTGAAAGAGTCGTACTTTCATTTTTGTTCTCCTTTAAAATTAGAGATATTGAAATTTAAACAGATTACATAACAAATAATCTGTTTGGTTACAAAGTGGGAAAAACTCAACGCCGAGAAACGGCAACAGAAATATCACTCTTAGACAGGAGCGACACGCTTTGTGAATTGGTTCATTCCCACCGGCAAAAGTGGTGTGTTACATATTTTAAAATGTAACACTGAATTGTACCATGAAGTTACACGCGACGCTCCCTTATCGGGAGCCACGTAACTTTGTAACTTCACAGTAATCTTCTACCCGAAAAATCCGGTTGCCTGTAGAAAATTAACAGTTCGCCTAAGCGATCACAAAATTGTTGACGTACTCGATTTTTTTATTACCCGAACAAAAATTCGGGCAATTTATTTTTTAAAACGTAATTTGGTCTCCAAAATTTAAAATAAAAATTCAGAAATTAATTTATTCGTGATTATACATGACCCGTTAAACCTGTCAACACCAAAACAAAAATTTTTTCGTCAGTTTTGTTGTTTCGTTTTCTCAAAAAAACAATCTGCGATTATCTGCGTAATCAGCGGACAATTTTTAAAAATAATCAGCGGACAATTGTTTGCGAAGAAATTTTCTTCAAATTTTAGCAATGTGTATGTTCAATAATAAGTTTACGCATTATACTATTGCACTACTAAATTACTTAACGGAATCACTTAACTATTACAATTATTTATATTTACAATTATTTACGTTCCCTTGTTGGAATCAGAATCGGAATTTCATTATGCAACGCAAAACGTTATCGGAATTGGCGGAAATGGTCAATGGGATTCTTGTCGGTGACGGCAATATTGTTATCGAAGGCGTGGCTCCCATTCAAAACGCTGTTCCAACAGAATTGACATTTCTTGATCGTGCGGAACGTATCGCCCTGCTTTACCGAAAATGCAAAGCAAAAGCAGTTCTCGTTCCTATTGATGTCATTCCGTCAGGGTTTGCGTCCATTCAAGTTCCCAATGTTGTAAGTGCGTTTGAACAAATTGCCGTTTTTTTTACACCGCCACGCGAAGAATCTATTCATGGAATCAGTGATCGGGCGTGTATTCACGCCAATGTCCGATTCGGTCAAAATGTTGCGGTTGGTCCTTTTGCTGTGATCGAAGAAGATGTTGAACTCGGTGATGATGTTGTTGTTCATGCCGGTGTGCAAATTCGGGCAGGTTCCCGAATCGGCGAAAAAACAGTCATTTTTCCAAACGCTGTTCTTTATCGGAATACTGTTGTCGGTAGCCGTTGTATTATTCATTCCGGTGCAGTGATCGGTGCGTTTGGATTCGGATACGATTCTTCGCAAGGATTTCACAAACTATCGCCCCAATTAGGTAATGTCGTTATTGGAAACGATGTGGAAATCGGTTCATGCAGCACGATTGACCGCGCAACATACGGTTCGACAATTATCGGTGACGGAACAAAAATTGATAATCTCGTGATGATTGGGCATAATTGTAAACTGGGTAAACATAACTTGATTTGCGCTCATACCGGAATTGCGGGAAGTACAACAACCGGAGATTATGTGGTGATGGCGGGCAGAGTTGGTGTGAAAGACCATGTTCATATTGGAGATCGGGCGGTGCTTGGAGCAATGGCGGGCATTTTATCTGATGTGGAACCGGATGTTCGCCTCGTCGGTATTCCCGCAACCCCCGAAAAAGAACAAATGAAAATTCAAATCGCCCTCCAACGCCTCCCCGAATTGCGAAAAGAATTTAAAAATCTCGTCCAAGAAGTCGAAAAACTCAAAAATATTATTAACAATCATAAACCCGATTGACAGAAACTCTTCAATACGTTTTACTAATAGGTACTTCTAAAAACTCAAATTTACTTTTTAAAACCACAAAGAACACAGAGAAGAAAATTTTTTTTAAAAATTATTTTAGATCAAAAATCAATTATGAGAACTTCTAAAAACAAATTTGTAGTTTTTAGCAATTCCTTTATTACAAATTATTCATTTTGTCAACGGAAAAATTTCCGGTAAATTCAATGGTATCATGTCTTCATTCAAATTAACTCTGATTCTTATTATTTTTTCGGTGGTTTTGGGAGTTTTGGTCGGAATTGGAACATCAATTTCCGCACTTACAATTAACGCTTGGAACCCCGAACTCGAATACAAAAAACATGCCGATATAATGTTGGAAGCAGCCGCTAAAGCCTCCAATCCAAACGCTAAAGCGTTGATTGAAAATTCCGTTTATGATTTCGGAATTAAAGGCGTGCAGGAAAAAGGACAACACGATTTTCCAATCAAAAATGTCGGTACAGCGGTTTTAACACTTGAAGTAAACCGGACAACCTGCACTTGTACAGGTATTGATCTTTCGTCCAAAAGTCTCAAACCCGGCGATACCGCAATCGCAACAGTTCGTTACGATGCGGAAAGAGCAAGAACCGGACCTTATCAACAAGGCGGAACTATTGTAACAAATGATCCTGAAAACCGTGAAATTGTTCTTTCAATCAAAGGAATTTTCACTTCACCGATTGTCGTCAGTCCCACTTCCGTTTTGTTTCCAACTATTCCCGCAACAGAATCTCGTTCCGCAACCATCCGGTTTTACGGTTTCGAAAAAATGCCCCTCCAACTCGAAAATCCCGAATGGAATGACCATGATCATTTTGAATTTCATCTGCAACCTTCAGAATTGAACGAAGCCGATCAAGCCGATTCCATGCGAAAAAATGCCGGTTCCGTTTATGAAGGTCGCCTAACAGTAAAACCAGGCTTGCCGGTCGGAACATTTCAGGAAAAATTCTTTTTCAAATCAAATTATCCCAGTGAACCAACCTTTGAATTGTCTGTTCGCGGGCAAATCACCGGAAGCGGCGTTGCCATTTCCGGTACAGGATTTAATAAAGAAACCGGTTGCGTTCTTCTCGGAAAAACCGGAATCGGACAAAAATTAGTAAAAGATATTTCGATTCAATTTACCGGAACCGCAGCATTCCGCGCCAACTTGAAAATTAAGGAAATCAAACCCGTATGGCTGAAAACAATTTTGTCCGAACCTCGCGATCTCGGCGGCGAATCAATTCGGCGGCGTTTGTATTCTTTAACGCTCGAAGTGCCAACAGACGCTCCGGTTTGCAATTTCCTGAAATCAGACGAAGAAAATGTCGCCATGATTACACTTGAAACCGGTCTTGATGATACTCCAATCTTAAAACTTCCCGTGCAATTTGCCGTCGAACAATAAACAATAATAACAATAAGGTACTTCTAAAAACTCAAATTTACTTTTTAAAACCACAGAGAACACAGAGAACACAGAGAGCACAGAGAGGAATTTTTTAAAAATTATTTTAAATCAAAAGTCAATGATAATATTAGGAAAGTTCTAAAAACGTTGTTTTTTTTTTAAAATCACATCCTTAAAAATAAGGACTTGTAGATATTTTTCGTCTAAAAAAGTAGTTTTTTAGAAGTTGCCATTAAATAACGTTTTGATTCCAATTAAAAATTCCTCTGCGTTCTCTGTGTCCTCTGTGGTTAATAAAAAAAACAGTTATTAGAAGTTCCCAATAACAACAAATCGTTTCTACAATCATTTTCTTTCCGATTTTTCTTTCCAATTATGGAAACAATTAATTTACCTCAAGACCGTCCTAAGGGAAAATACGCTAACCGAAGTTTGGCGCGAACTGTTGCGTTTCAAATACTTTATCAGGATGACTTGAATGCCGGTTCGCTTGAACAATTTACCGAATCGTTTTTGAAGCAGGAACTTCCCGATTACGAACCGCTTATGCGTTTTGCCAAAACATTGATCAACGGAACTGTTGAAAAAAAAGAACAAATAGATACAATATTAACCGATCTGGCTCAACATTGGTCGTTATCGCGAATGACTGTTATTGACCGCAATATTTTGCGAATTGCTGTTTATGAAATTTTGTTTATGGATACTCCCAAAGTGGTTGTCATTAACGAAGCCATCGAATTGGCTAAAAAATTCGGAACCGAACAATCCGCCGCCTTCGTCAACGGAATACTCAATAATATCGCCGATTGATAAATGAGCAGCGAATCGTAACGTAAACAAAATAATTGCGTTGCGATAAATTGTGTGATTGTGTGATTGCGTAACTTTTAACTTTTAACTATTAACTTTGTTTACAAGAAGGAAAAATTTTTATGAGAAAGACGATTTATTTTTGGTTTTGTTTTATGTTTGCCGGTTCTTTTCTTTTGGCGGCGGAGACTGCTCCGACAATATTTTCCCCTGAAGAAAAGACGATATTTCTGCACCTCTATCAACACAATGTGCTTTCTCCCGAAGAAAAAGCCGAAGGATTCCAACTCCTTTTTGACGGCAAACAACTTTCGCCGGATATTTGGCAAAGTGCGATTAGTGGTTATCCGGTTGAAGACGGAGCGATTGTTTGCCGCAAGGGCGGGAATTTGTTGACGGTGAAAGAGTACGGCGATTTTGTGTTGCGTTTTGATTTTTTGTCGCCGCCGGGCGGAAATAACGGCGTCGGGATTCGTGCCGAATCACCAACAAAAGACGCCGCCTATCACGGTATGGAAATTCAAATACTTGACAATAGCGATGAAAAATGGAAAGGATTAAAACCGTATCAATTTC
>JAISNF010000063.1 GCA_031276415.1 Planctomycetaceae bacterium | reverse complement strand
TTACATGAATTGTTTGCGGCGTTTCGGAAAATGGATATTCCGTTTCAGTTGGAAGTCGGAGCCGTGAAACCTTGGGGAAAAACCGGAGCCGAAACGTTTCAAAAACAACAGGGAAATTGGCAACGTTTTTTACGTCTTGGAGCAACCATTCACGGTCTTGCGATGGATGAACCGCTCAATTGTTGTAATAATCACATGAAAATGGATAACGCCTTAGAATATGCCGCAACAGAAACGGCGGAATTTATAGTGTTGGTGCGTGAAAAATATCCAGACTGGACAATCGGCGATATTGAGGGTTTTCCGGCATTAACCGCGAAACAAATAATTGAATGGATTGATCGGCTTGAAGAAAAGCTCAAAACAAAAAATGTACGCGGTCTTGATTTTATGCGTCTTGATGTTGATTGGATGCATTTTGTTCATAATACCGGCAAAGGTTCTTGGGCTGATTTGAAACAAATTGAAAATCATTGCCGTAAAAAGAAAATTGCGTTTAGTCTTATTTATTGGGATGCCGGATACAATGCGTTATCGCAACGCGGTTATGATGACGATTTGATGTGGTATGTAGGTTGTTTGCAAATGATGTACGATTATATTGCTGTTGGTGGTAATCCTGATCAGGCGGTTGTTCAGAGTTGGGATAATTGCCCGAAAACAATTATTCCAGACGATGCCCCATTTACGTTCACACGTTGTGCAACCGATATTGCCGAACGATTATTGAACAAACCACCAACTTCGTCAAATAAGTAAAAATAAATAAAACGGAATTATTTTAGATCAAAAGTCAATTGGGCATCTCTAAAAATTCTTAATATTTTTATTGTGGGTTGCTAATTTAGTTTTTTTTATTACACTGAGACTTAATGAATTTTTTTTCGTTTAATTTCCCTTTTAACCGTTTTCAGAGTATCATGTCGCGGTTTTCTTTTTTTAATATTGAAGAACGGTTCGATAACATTAACGGTATTAACAATTTCCTTTGTCGTTTTGTCAATAGCACTTTTTATTGATAGCACTTTTTGTGGATATTCCGAAACAATGAACAGAATACTTTTTTATATCACTTTGTTGCCGTTGTTTTTTGCACACACTATTTCGGCGGCGGAAAATGAGACAATGCTTAATGAGGCATTGCCTATCGGTGTGATTGCCCGATTTGACGATCATGGTACCGGTTTGCCTTTTGACAAGGCAATGGAGTTGGGCGTTTCCGTCATTCAACTCAAAGTTCCCGTTGCGGCAAATCGAACCGAAGAGAATGTAAAAAAAATCCGCAATACACTTGAAAAACACAACGTCCGATTAGTTTGTGTTGTCAGTGGTTTCGCCGGTGAGAGTTATAAAACGATTCCGATTGTTAAAGAAACCGTCGGATTGGCACCGGAAAAAACACGCAAGACACGTTTTGAGGAGTTCAAAGAGGTTTCCGATTTTGCGAAACGTTTGGGAACGGCGTCTGTTCAGTTCCATCTTGGAGTTGTTCCGCATGACACGGCGTCAAAAGAATACAAGGATGTTGTCCAAATCACCCGCGATGCCTGCGACTACGTTTTTGAAAACGGTCAATCGCTCAATCTCGAAACCGGTCAGGAAACAGGTTCCGCACTTCTTCAATTTATCCGCGATGTCAACCGTTTGAATCTGCACGTCAATTTTGATCCGGCAAATATGATTTTATACGGTTGCGGTGAACCGATTGAAGCATTGCGTCTTGTCGGACATTTTGTCCGAAGTACGCATTGCAAGGACGCACGTTGGGCAAAACAACCCGGCAAAGAATGGGGCGAAGAAGTGCTTTTCGGAACCGGTGATGTCAACGCTCCGCTCTTTCTCAAAACGCTTCACGATTTCGGCTATGACGGTCCGTTGATTATCGAAAGAGAAAATCGGGAAAGCCCCGAACAACAATATAACGATATTCTGAAAACAATCGAATATCTGAAACAACTCAGAAAAAATATCCTACAACCCAAAAACTAAATTGTCTCTGCTAAAAAGTGTTCTTTTTTAATTTGACCGACAAGTATTACGTTCCTGTGTTTGTTGCAGGCGGAATGTTTGCGTTCCCGCACAAGATCACTTTAAGACAATTTTAAGTATAAATTTTGTTTGTTAATTTATAAGTTTGTTAATTCAAATTAGTTTAATTCAAATTAGTTTAGCCGCCGTATTTTGTGCGGTGTTATTTATTAGAAAGGTAAGGTGAAAGTATGTCCAGAATTACTCGCCGCCGTTTTTTGGAAAATTCGTTGTTTGCAACTTTCAGTGCCGGTGCGGCAGCAGCAATGCCGTTGTCTGTAATCCCGCAAACATTGTGTGCTGAACATAAAGTCGGAGCCAATGATCGACTGGGTGTATTACTTGTTGGTGCCGGTAGCCGCGGCGGTGATCACATCAAATTTTTCGCTGTCGATAAGCGAACGGAAATTCGTTTCGTTTGCGATCCTGACAGTATTTCGGCAGAAAAACGTTGTGCTGACATTGAAAAAATTCAAGGAACTCGTCCCAAAGCGGTTGCCGATATGCGAACAGTGCTTGACGATAAGTCGATTGACATTGTTACCTGTGCCGCAACAAACCATTGGCATGCCCTAACCGGAATCTGGGCGATGCAAGCCGAAAAGCATTGCTTCATCGAAAAGCCGATTTCATACAACATTCACGAAGGCAAAGCGTTGGTTGCCGCAGCGAAAAAGTACAAACGTATTGTGCAAACCGGTTCCCAATGCCGTTCGTTGCCGGTTAATATCGAACTGGTTAAATTTGTCCGTAACGGCGGTATCGGCGAAGTGAAATTTGCGCGAGGACTTTGTTACAAACGGCGTGCCGCTATCGGACCGCTCGGCGAATATCCGGTTCCACCGACCGTCAACTACGATTTGTGGAGCGGACCGGCTCAAATCAGACCGGTAACACGTCCGCGATTTCATTACGATTGGCATTGGCAACGGTATTACGGTAACGGTGATCTTGGTAATCAGGGACCGCATCAAACGGACATTGCGCGTTGGTTGCTTGGAGTGGACAGGTTTCCGCAATCGGTGATTTCCTACGGCGGACGGCTTGGTTATGATATTGAGAAGAACGATCCGAATTACATTGATGCCGGAGATGTTGCAAACACGGAGGTTTCGATTTACGATTACGGCGACAAGTGTATCGTATTTGAAACACGCGGTTTGAAAACACCGATATTGAACATTCCGGTCAATAAGAAAATCGGCACACAGGTTGGTGTCATTGCTTATGGCAAAAACGGTTATGCGATTCAAGGTGCCGCCGGCGGGCAATCATACAATTATTCGGCAGTGTATGATCTTGACGGTAAATTGCTTAAAGAGTTCAAGGGCGGCAGCAACATTGTCGAAACGCAAACAACCGGAGCGACAACGACTTTTGCTGGTATTGACGCTTTACACTACAGTAATTTTGTGGAAGCAATACTTGCGGACAATCCGGTTTTGCTCAATGCCGATGCCCGATGCGGTGCATTGTCGGCGGCTATTAGCCATCTCGGCAACATTTCGTACTATCTCGGCGAAAAAAACAAGGTTTCTGTTGATGAGTTGAAGAAAACACTTGAATCGGTCAAGTCGCTTGACGACAACGTTGCAACACTGACGCGAACTGTGGAACACCTTGAAACTAACGGCGTCAATATTAAACGCACTCCGCTTGCGCTCGGACCAATACTTAAAATTGATGTCGAGAAAGAAGTTTTCATCGACAACGCCGAAGCCAACGCAATGATAACACGGAATTATCGGGCACCTTACGTTGTTCCAGAACCGGAAAATGTTTAACGCCGACAACAGTTCGACTGCAAGTTTTTCAAAATCCCAGACAATGGAGATATTTTTGCACTTTGGGTAACTTCTAAAAATTAGTTTTTTTGTAATCATTCACGGCTATTTAAAAAGTTGGTATTTTTTTATTTGTAACTATTCAGTGGAATTTGCGAAAACGTATTGTCATTGTTTCAACAAACCTCATTTTTACCTAAATTTTCTCAACTTAACAACCTCAGTAGCAACAAAGCCCCCACAACACGAACCTCATTAACAAAATTAACCGGTTGTATTTTAACAATGAGGTAATGAGGTTTGTGTTGTGGTAAATCCATGGCTACTGAGGTTGTTTTGTTAGGAAAAATTAGGTTGAAATGAGGTTATCGAAAATGAACACGAAACCATTGAGGTAATTCTATGGAATAGTTATAAATTCAGCCGTGAACGGTTACAAATATTCATTACACT
>JAISNF010000027.1 GCA_031276415.1 Planctomycetaceae bacterium | reverse complement strand
ATCTGCGTAATCTGCGGACAGTTAAAATAATCTGCGGTAATCTGCGGATAATTTTTTGGTCTTGACAGGAAATTAAAGAATCCTTAAAGTCTCCAGATTGATAATTTAATGTGCTTATTAACGTGTTTTCGTAAATTACTTGCAGTATCAATTTACGGCAATAAACGTAAACAAAGAACCAATTCAAATTCAAGAACAGGATCGAAATTGTTGAAGTGAGCGAGCAATGGTGATTTTGAAGTCCAAAATAATCAATTTCTTATTAACCGTTTTCATTTTTGTATTCGTTTTTGGTTGCCAATCGAATTTGGCGTTGAAGCGAATGCAGGCGAAAAACCCGTTGGCAAAAAATTCCGTCAAAACGCCAACGAAAATGGTTGATGTATGGAATACGTATGCACAAACAACACCGGAAGGTAAAATTTTTCGCGGTATCGCAGGACGAATTCATTTTTATAACGATTACAAAAAAAAGCAGGCAGTCAAAGTTGACGGCAATTTGACCGTCTTCATTTTTGACGGTAACGAAAAAGATCCGGCTCACGCTAAACCGTTGAAAATTTATCAATTCAAGTCCGAAACGCTCGGTAAACATTATTCGTATAAAAAACCGCTCGGTCATGGTTATGATTTTTTTCTGCCGTTTGACGAGATTGGCGGTGAGGAAAAAAATTTGTGTGTGATGACACGCTTTGACGACCAACTGGAACATGCGTTAGTTCTTTCACATCCGGTTGTTACGGTTCTTAAAGGAACAAAACGGGAAATTCCCGAAGCAGAAAACGCCGTACAGGAATTTTTGGCAAACAATTCCATTTTGACGAAGGCAAACCATGAACTGGCGGAACAAGTTATTCCTCCCAACATCCGGCAAGTCGCTTTTGAACACGAAAAAAATACAAAACAAACAGAAAAACAAACAGAGGAAAAAACAGAACGTCCGGTTTCGACAATAGTATTGAATGATTCTATGATGCGGCGTTTGGTTCAAAACGTACCACAAACGGAAATAACAGAACCCATAAGTCCTGAACCGATTGAATCAACTCCGTTACCAAAATTACCGCCGCCGACACCGCAAACCGATTCACGTTACCAATTCAATAAAATGGAAGAAATAACGTTCCCAAATAAAGTGTTTTAATTCAACATCGTTTTGTTTTTTTATTTAACCGCAGATAGACGCAGATGAATTTTTAAAATAGTCCGCAGATTACACAGATAATCGCAGATGAATTTTAAAATGCGTCCGCTGATTACGCAGATAATCGCAAATGAATTTTGAAATGGCAATCGAACACGAAATCATTACATTTTTGAATCAACTTGCAGCGGTGCAGGAGAAAATTCTGGACGTTTTGAAAAAAAAACAACTGCTTCTGGTGAAACCGGACAAGGAATCTCTCGCTTCCATAACCGCTGAAGAGGAAAACACTCTTATTTCGTTGCAAAAAAGTCTTGATTATCGGGAAAAGATTTTGAAATCTGCTGAAAAACAAGGATACAATGTGGACTCAATCCAGATGCTTTGTGAGCAGATTTTTCCGAAACCAAGTGAATGGCGGCGATTGGTCAATGCTGCTCAAAACCGTAACAAGCAAATTCGTTATCTTGCTTTGGCGAATTGGACAGTTTCTCAGAAATCGCTGATTCATCTTACTCAAATTCTTGAAATTATTGAAACCCGCGGTCAAGGAAAAACAACTTACAAACCGCAAAAAGGAAAAGACTCTCATTCCTCCGGCGGCGGTTTCGTTGATCGCGTCGCTTAACATCGCGTTGTTTAACATCGTGTTGCTTAACACTGCCGGAAGGTTTAGAACTTTTAGCAAAACTCTTGATTGGAGTTTGTAAACAAATTAAAATGTTATAAATGTTTATCAAATGTTTATCTGCGAAAAATTTCACTGAACAATTCACTGAATAATTACAAAAATTCTAATTACAAAAATTCGATGTCCAATCTTAACGATAATGATTCCGTATCATCCTGTTGTTGTCGGGTTCGTCCGGCGGAAACAGAGAAAAGTAATGAGAAAAATAATGGGGAAAATAATTCAACCGTTTTTTACAGTAATCTCTCTAATCTCTATGAGATTTTGGAACCTTATTTTATTGCTGTTTCAGGGTTGTCGCTTCTTGCCAGTTTTTTTCATTTTGTTCATACGCCGTTTGATATGGCATGGGTTGCCGTTTTGCTTTGCGGTACACCGATTTTTTACGATGCGGTAAAAACATTATGGAAACTCCGAATCTCGGTCGAAGTTCTTATTTCAACAGCGATATTAGCAACAATTATTGCCGATATTTTTTTTCCGGCGGAATCGCATCATTCGTATATTTTTGCCGGTGGTGAGGTGGCGTTTATTATGGCGTTGGGGCATAGTTTGGAAGCGTGGACAATAGCACGCGCACGCGCCGGAATTGAAAATCTCGTCCGTATGACGCCGCAAACCGCACGAAAATGTGTGGACAATACGTGTGTGGACAATACGGAATCAATTATTCCGGCAAGCGAAGTGCAATGTAACGATTTACTCCGTGTTTTGCCCGGCGAAACAATTCCTGTTGACGGTGAAATTGTTTCAGGTAATACGTCAATTGACCAATCGCTGATGACCGGTGAATCATTGCCGGTTGATCGGTTTGAAGGCGATACGGTTTTCGGCGGAACAATCAATTGTTTTGGTTCTTTTACAATGCGAGCAACACGAATTGGGGAAGATTCATCGCTTGCCCGAATGATTCAACTTGTCCGCAATGCCGAACAAAAGAAAGCACGAATAGAACGTATTGCTGATCGTTGGGCGGCGGTTTTGGTTCCGATTGCGTTAATGGCGGCGGTTGCGGTGGGAGTTATTACGTATTTTGTTTTGGGACAATCCGGTGAATCATGGCAAGAATCATTGCGGGAACCATTGCGGCGTGCTGTTACGATTTTGGTGGTATTTTGTCCTTGTTCGTTGGTTTTGGCAACACCAACCGCCATTATCGCCGCTATCGGTAATGCGTCACGATACGGCATTCTGATTCGTTCCGGCGAGGCGTTGGAACAACTTAGTAAAGTCAATGTATTGGCGTTTGATAAAACCGGTACGCTGACACATGGTCAATTGCGTCTTACAGCGGCACAGTCTTTTGATAACGAATATGATTCCAATGGCGTATTAGCGTTGGCGGCTTCAGTGGAAACATTGTCGGAACATCCGCTGGCGTCGTGTATTGTCAAAGCGGCAGCGGAAAAACATTTGGAGTTGGAACAAACTTCTGAATTTGAAATGTTTCGCGGTGAGGGAATTATCGTGCAATTGTCGGGAGTATTGTCAGGCGATTTGGTTATTGTCGGCAATGACCGAATGTTGAAACGTTATGCACTGGAACTGTCCGACTTTCAAAAAACACAGGCGGAAAAACATTTTAAACTTGGCGAAACGGTTATTTGGGTTGCTCGTCAAAGTCGTGATCGGTTGAAAACGGAGGTTGTTGGTTTTCTTGCTCTTGCGGATACAATTCGTGAAACGTCAAAAAAGGCTGTGGAACAAATTCAAAGCAACGGAGTTGAAGTGATGCTTCTAACCGGCGACAATGACCGATCAGCGCAAACAATTGGGGAGCAATCGGGAATTTTGAATATTCGTGCCAATTTGTTGCCGGACAGCAAAGTTGCGGTTATTGAGGAGATGCAGCATTATGGTTCTTTGGTTGGGATGGTTGGTGACGGTCTGAACGATGCTCCGGCATTGAAAACGGCAGATGTTGGAATTGCGATGGGGCGGGTTGGCAGCGATTTAACGGTGGATGCTGCTGATATTGTGTTGATTGGCGATGATATTTCACGTTTGCCGTTTCTTGTACAACTGGCGCGAAAAACAAAACGAACAATTTTCGCCAATATTATATTATCGATGGGCATTAATGTTGTTGCTATTTTACTGGCTTCGGCTGGGATAATGGGACCGATTGTTGGTGCATTGGTTCACAATGCGGGTTCTATTCTGGTTGTTCTCAACGCCTCGCTCATCCTGAATATCCGCCGCGAAAAAGAATAACCAACAATCTATTGTACCCGTTCACGGAGATTTGTTTAACAAGTTATCATAATGAAAAATTTCATAGAGAGGCAATGAATTGTGTTTCTACGATTCAAACCAATTCCATCCATACTCGTGAATAATTACAAAATTTCAATCTTAACCCCGCAGGGGTGTGATTATGCATAACCGTAGGTGTAGCGAAGCGCAACCTACGGATAAACGTATCAACCACACCAAACAAAGCCCCGC
>JAISNF010000568.1 GCA_031276415.1 Planctomycetaceae bacterium | reverse complement strand
TCCGCAGATTACCATTTGACAACAAATCCTAATGGCGGAGTTACTGCGGATATGGTAACAGTTTCTTTGCAAAACGATCAATGGATAGGTTCTATTGTTCTTCCGGCAAATCAGGAATCCGTAACACTTTATGTTATGCCGGACGGCGACCATATTTTTGAAAATGACGAAACAGTTCTCTTAACAATTATTGATGCTTACGCAGTTTCGGGATTTAGTTTCAATATTAGTAATAGCGGCGGTGATGTAACAATTTGGCAAGCACCGGAATTCATTTCGGATGCGGAACCAGCCGGAACGTTTAATATTCCAATAAATTTTGACGTGTATAATGTTCCTACAGTTGTTTTTGATACACTTGATTTAGATGCCGCTTTTTTTCAAGTAAAATCTTATCACAATCGTCCAGTGCAATACGCAATTATTTCGGGCAATGATGAAGGTATTTTCAGAATTGACGCTGATACAGGGGAACTATTTTTCACCGATTTGCCAACTACGTTGTCTGTAGCCTGTACGCTTATGGTGAGAGTGGAAGATGCTGAATATCCGCTGCAATATGATATGGCAACAGTAAATATCAAAGGTGTTTCGGTAGAAAAAGCCAAAGAAGCAATTGAGCAAGTATATCAAGAATGCCGTAATGACCTTTCTTGGCAATTTGGGACTAATACCTGTCAAAGATTCGCATTTTTGTTTGAGAATAAGTTAAGAGAATTGCGGGAAAGCGATGAGAATGTTCGATTAGCATCAAATGATTCAGTTGTTACCTATACATTGTCTGGACTTATTAGTATTACCTCTCCAAAGCATACGGCTGTTAGAATCATATTTGTTGATGGTTCTGTGTTATTTTATGACAACGGTGCTTTTGGCGGAATTTATACGGAACATCCTGATTGGGCAACCCCAGATTTTTAATTTTTTCAATTTTTTTGAAATATAAAGTTATGAGACATGAATTTTTTGTTCCACTTTTTGCAATGGGACCTTACGCATTGCTGGATAGTTTGTGTTTTTGTCTGTCCGTGTTTTACTGCTATTGGATAGTACGATTGGAAACAAAATATGCCCTCATTGTGTCTATCATAACAGGATGTACAATTGGGATATTATTGATTTGCGATGATGGACACATTAACAAGAATCTTCCTCCGCAATATTTTAGACCAATCATCGGATTATTAGGCGGAGTGTTAGGATATTATTTTGCATTTATTAAACGTAAAAAGTGAACAAAAATAAATAGTGTAAATTACAAGGAACCAAACAATGAACACGAACAAAAATATTTCATTAACAATTGTAATTATTTACGTACAATTATATTTATTATGTTTGAACACAAATTTTTATTGAAACACAAATCACACGAAAAACCTGAACAAATGAACAGAGTCGAAAAAATATTTTCGTCTGTTTGGTTTTTTTGCTTGTTTCGTATTTTGCAAAAAATAAAAAATTGTAATCGAAAGCAATTGCCTATTTATTTTCCGGTAAACACAACCCAATGATAGCATAATTATTTGTGTTATCCTGTTGTTGGTTAGAAATTATTATAGGAATATGCTCAAGATATAATAAATAAATTTAAAACGTAAATAATTGAGAATATTTTATGTTGCGGTTTCATGGAATATGAGAAATGTCGTTTAATAAATATAATAGTTATTTTATTTACAGTTTAAATAAATAACTATTACGTTTATTATTTACTATTTACCTTTAACAATTTAATCACTTACTTACGATGTTAATGATTCGAGCTATTATTCGTCCTGAAAAGGTTGATGCGGTGCTTGCCGCGTTGATGGCGGACGGTTTTCCGGCGGTTACAAAAATCAATGTTGCCGGTCGTGGAAAACAACGCGGTATCAAAATCGGTAATGTTACTTACGATGAAATTCCTAAAGTAATGTTGTTGATGGTGGTACAAAATAAAGACAAGGAATTTGTTGTTGCGAAAATTATGGAAGTTGCCCGTAGTTCTCAAGGGGCGTTTGGCGACGGTAAAATTTTTATTTCGCCGGTTGATGAAGTTTATACGGTTAGTTCCGGTGTGAAAGAAGTAGAGGAGGTAACACCATGAAAGAAGTAATGGCTATTATCCGTATCGATAAAATCAACAAGACCAAAGATGCTCTTTTGTCTGCCGGAATTAGTTCCATTCACGTGAAAGATGTACTCGGACGCGGAAAAGGTTACATTGATATTCTTCAATCCGAAAATGTCGAAAGTCATTGGAAAGAGAAAATCGGTGAACTCGCCCTTGTCGGAAGACTTGTTCCGAAACGGAAAATTTCAATTATTGTTCCAGATAAACTTGTACAGAAAGTTGTTAAAACAATTATTACTGTCAATCAAACCGGTAAAAGCGGCGACGGTAAAATTTTCGTTTTGCCTGTTTCCAATTCCATTCGGATTCGTGACGGTCAGACCGGTGATGAAACTTTGGACGAATAAATGTTGAAAACAACAAAAGATTGTCCGCAGATTGTGCAGATAAATACGGATCGTTTTTGAAAAAAAAAAAGTTACAAATAACAAACTGGAGAATATTATTTTATTGAACATTATTGTTATATTGAACAAAAAAGATTTATTGTCCGGTTTGTTACCGTAGAATTATATTTAGTAACAAAATTAACATTACTATACAAAAATTATACAAAAATGGAAAATTATCAATTACCTATTTCCGGTGAACAATTTCGCGAGGAAGTTTCGGAGGTTTATTCACCGAAACTTGGAAAAAAGCGGAAAAGACAGATTATCGTCAACAAAGTTGAAGAGGGAGATTCTGTTCCTGAAATTCTGGCGAATACCAGAACGGCGCCGGGAATTATCAGTATGCGTGGTTGTGCTTATGCCGGTTGCAAAGGCGTGGTGTTAGGACCGACGCGTGATATTTTGCAGATCACGCATGGTCCTATTGGTTGCGGTTTTTATAGTTGGTTGACGCGCCGTAACAAAACAAGACCAACAACACCGGAAGCGGAAAATTATATGCAATATGCGATGTCAACCGATCTTCAGGAAGATGAAATTGTGTTTGGCGGCGAGAAAAAATTGATGGCTGCAATTGATGAGGCGGTGGCTCTTTTTCATCCGCGAGCCATCGGAATTTTCGCAACATGTCCGGTCGGATTGATTGGCGATGATGTTCATGCGGTTGCTCGTGCGGCGGAAGAAAAATATCCGGGCACGAATATTTTTGGTTTTTCCTGTGAAGGTTACAAAGGTGTTTCGCAATCGGCTGGACATCATATTGCGAACAATAAAGTATTCACGGATGTTGTTGGGCAGATTGACAAACCGAAAGACGGAAAATTTCGTCTCAATATTTTGGGCGAATATAATATCGGCGGTGATGCTTTTGAAATAGAGCGAATTGCGGAGTTGTGTGGTTTGACGCTTCATTCTACTTTTTCCGGTAACTCTATTTACGATGAATTTGCCTCGTCGCATACTGCCGATCTTAATGTTGTTATGTGTCACCGTTCCATCAATTATCTGGCAGAAATGATGGAGTTGAAATACGGTATTCCTTGGTTTAAGGTGAATTTAGTCGGAGCGGAAGCGACTTCAAAATCGTTTCGGAAAATTGCCGCCTTTTTCAATGATTCCGAATTAACAAAACGGACGGAAGAAGTTATTGAAACTGAAATGGAAATCGTGCGAAAAGTTCGTGATGAGATACGTCCGCGTTGTGAAGGCAAAACCGCTATCCTGTTTGTCGGCGGTTCACGGGCGCATCATTATCAGGATTTGTTGCGCGAAATTGGTGTTGTTACGATTGCGGCTGGTTACGAATTTGCACACCGTGACGATTATGAAGGACGGAAAGTTCTGCCGAGTATTGTCGTTGATGCGGATTCCCGTAACATTGAAGAATTAACCGTAACACCGGACGAAACCCGTTTCCGTCCAAGAATTTCGGAAGAGGAAAAATCCACACGTGAAGCGGCGGGATTTGCATTCAGCGATTATCGCGGAATGATGCCGGAAATGCCCGTTGGAACATTGGTGATTGATGATTGTAACCATTATGAACTTGAAAAGTTGATTGAATATTATCATCCTGATCTTGTTTGTGCCGGTATCAAAGAAAAATATATCGTACAAAAACAAGGAATCCCGATGAAACAACTTCATAGTTACGATTATATGGGACCTTTTGCCGGTTTTCGCGGTGCGGTTAATTTTTATCGGGAGATTGATCGTCTTCTTAACTGTAACGCTTTCAAATTTGCGAAGGCTCCTTGGGACGAATCACCGGAATTAACTGCAACCTACGGATTTGTAGCAGATCAATAATACAATAATATTGGTAACAATTGTATACGGAATATCTATTCAAAACAATTGTTCACTTCAAACAATCGTCGTAACAGTTACAATATTTTGTTTTAACTGTTATGTTTATTAGAAATTTTTATTAAACTTGAACACGAATTACTATAACAATGTTATTACGACATACTCCATCGGGAATTTCTGTACGAAAGGCTCTTACCGTCAATCCGGCAAAAACATGTCAGCCGATTGGAGCCATGTATGCGGCTCTTGGGCTTCACAATTGTATGCCGCACAGTCATGGTTCGCAAGGGTGTTGCGCTTATCACCGCAGCAGTTTGACGCGGCATTATAATGATCCGATTATGGCGACAACATCGTCATTTTCGGAAGGTTCCTC
Organism: Planctomycetaceae bacterium; assembly: GCA_031276415.1. Lineage (GTDB taxonomy): Bacteria > Planctomycetota > Planctomycetia > Pirellulales > Thermoguttaceae > WRKP01. Next base: position 2,361 of record JAISNF010000568.1, on the reverse strand, counting down.
TGTATTTGGCGGGCAAGCGAATTTATTGGAAGCGTTTACAAATATTTTTACGTTATACAATCCCGATATTATTGCGGTCAATACAACATGTCTTTCCGAAGTGATTGGCGATGATCTTGTACAGATAATCAAAAAGGCTTACGAGGAAAAGAAAATTCCAGAGGGCAAAGTTGTTATTCACGCCAATACGCCTTCATTTACAGGCTCTCATATTACCGGTTACGCTAATATGGCAACGGCGATGGTAAAATATTTTGCCAAAAATACGGGTAAGCGCAACGGAAAAATCACGCTTATTCCGTCGTTTATTGAACCGAGTGACATGACGGAAATCAAACATATTGCATCGGAAATGGGAATTAAGTACATTATGTTTCCTGATACGAGCGATGTTGTGAACAGTCCGTTGGACGGGCATTTTCGCATGTATCCGAAAGGCGGTTGTCCGAAGGAACAAGTAACAGCGTCGGGAGATTCCAATGCGGTGATTGCTCTTGGCAGGCTTGGGGCAATGCCCGCGGCGCGGTTGCTTGATACTCAATGTAAAGTGCCGGTTCATGTTGTTGATTTGCCCATCGGAATTACCGCAACAGATAATCTCGTCGATACGTTACGTAAAATAGCCGGTGTTGCGGTTCCAGAATCGTTACGAAAAGAACGCGGTCAGTTGGTTGATATTCTTTGTGATATGAATCAGTACACTTACGGCAAAAAAGTTTCACTTTTAGGCGATCCCGACATCTTGTTATCGATGGTACAATTTTGCAAAGATGCCGGAATGGAAGTTCTCCATGTTTTGACGGGTACGCCGCCGGGAAAAGTGAAACTTGAAGATCGTGTCCGTGAATTGTACGGAGATAAGGTTGTTGTCAAAGCCGGTTTGCAATGCGACATGTTTATGTTTCATCAACTTGTTCAGGAAAACCGTCCTGATTTGATTATGGGTAACACTTATTGTAAATACATTTGCCGTGACATGGACATTCCGCTTTTACGTATCGGTTATCCGATTTATGATCGTATTGGTCAATCGTATATTCCGATTACGGGTTATCGCGGCGGAATGCATCTGCTGCTCAAAATACTTTCGATTTTCATGGATCGCCAAGATCGCGACGCCGAAGAAGAAAATGTCGAACTAATTATGTAACAAATCAAATTTTCGTGTACATTCTATTTTTGTATTTTCATATTTTTCGTAACTAAAACAAGACCGATCTAATAATATTAGTAAGAATAAACAGTGAACACTAGAAAATTTTTTAGGTGAGTATTGATATGAAATTTTCCTTCGATATATTTATTTTGTTTATAAAACTTTATTTGAATATAAATATTACCCACACTGGAGAATTACCATGTCATTAGATGTATCGCTTTTTAAAAAAAATTCAAATATTTTGTTTGGTACAATGCAAGAAGCCCCCGCAAAATGCCGAAGATTACATTTCGAATCGTTGGAAAACCGTGAACTTTTGTCGGTATCACCGCTCTTACCGTCAATGTTTAGTAATCATAATTATTCCGCTTCGCAGGCATTTGTTGCTGACAATTTTGATGTTATGTCATCATCGGCAACCTCTTATACGACTTCTTATCCGTCTCCTGAATCTTGTTTTGTTCTTTTGGGTGGTTCCTTGTCAATTGTCGGTTGTCCAGGAGACGATGAAGATTTTTCCGAATTAGTTGTGTTTCAAGGAATAGATGGAACCGCAACTATCATGTCGTTCACCTGTATGTCAACGATGAGTATAGATTCAGGCGAAGAATATTGGAACAAAACTTACAGTGAAAACCGTTGGGAAACTTGGGGCTGGACAATACCAGACGGTGTTTCCAACACAGACGCTTTGCGGGATTTTACGTTCACCGGAACAACTTGTTGTGGCGAGATGTCTGCCAATGTTCATATTTGCATGGTGCCGGAATTCGTTTCCGATATTGACGAGGAACTTTCCGCTCCATTGCCGAAAAATGTTGATTACTATTCGCATTATATTTTAGCCGACGCAGAAATCGGAGAAACAACAACGGGAAAAATAATTGAAGCGGATTATCTCCATAGTGTTACGTATAGTCTGATTAGTCAAAAAGATGCTTATGGTAATGATGTGGAACTATTCGATTTTGATGACGGCGTTATTACAACAGCGGTTTCTTTGGCGAACGAAGAAAACTTAACGGATACCTACACACTGGTTGTCAAAGCAAGTGATTCATACCACACCGACCTACCGGAACAGTACGACTTGGCAACTGTAACGATTTCATTAGTTGATATAAATTTTATTCCCTATACACCGGAAACAATGTATATTGACCCGATAGCAATTCCAGAAGATAATTGGAAAGCAAACGAAG
>JAISNF010000560.1 GCA_031276415.1 Planctomycetaceae bacterium | reverse complement strand
TCCTTATTTTTAAGGATGTGATTTTTTAAAAACAATGTTTTTAGAAGTTCCTTAATATTATTATTGTATTATCATTGACTTCTGATCTAAAATAATTTTTTAACATTTTCTTTCTGTGAATTTTGTGTTCTTTGTGGTTTTGAAAAGTAAAATTGAGTTTTTAGAAGTTCCCTTTATTGTAATTATTTTTCTTGTGATTGTTTATTGCCGAGCCAGAGGCGGATTTGGCGTTGGATTGGTTGGCTTTGACGAATGAACAGGCAACCGGAAGGATGATCAATAATAATGTCGCCCAATCCTATCGTTTCAGAATCATCCGGCAATCGCCATGAATCCGGCTCCAACGCTGAACGAATTGTTCGAGCAAGTTCTTCCGGTGTTTCGTCAGTTGCCGTAACAAAACGGTGAACCTCAATACTCATTTTTTCCGATTGCCGAGCAGAATCTGTTGTTGTGATTTCGAGAACGTCATAATCGACAATCCTGTAAGTTAACGCCGCCACATCAACCGATGCAAGCAATTTCTCCAACGCCTCATGGACTGTTCCACGATTACATCGAACCACCGCTTTCATCGGTTGCAACGGACTCAACATCCGATGTAATGATTTATGATCAACAAGAATATGAATTTTTGTTGCCGATTCCAGTTGCAAAAGAACATCGGACAACAAGGTCGGCTGATAGTAATTCAAAGTCATCGGAGACATCATTATGTCCCAACCAAACGCTTCCGGAACCAGGAATTTTTCAACCACGTCGGTTTGTTGTTGCAAATTCCGAATAACCCGCAACTGTTCCAACACCCGCAACGTTTCATCCAACAACCGAAACCGATTGCGGACAATCAATGAATTTCCCTCAATTCGGATAAAAGAATTATTCGCCGGATCGACTAATCGTTGTAAAATTTTAGCCAGACGTTCCGGTGTTAATGGTTCGGATGTGTTTTTTGTATTTTCAACTAAATCGGTAATATCAAAGGTTCGCTCTGAAAAAGTGTTACGGCGTTCCGGTGAAACAGTAATCAGAATTTGCCGATCTTCGATAACTAATTCCAATTCGTGTGCCGCAAGAATTTTTGTTAATATTTCGCCCACAGTTCCGGCATCAAATTGAACTGTTAAAGGAACATCAATCCTAATTCCTCGCGGACGCATTTCATCAATATCAAATGTTACCGGAATTTCCGTTAAGTCGGAAAACAAACGAACCACATAAAACAGCGGCGTCTTTTCAAGTTTAAGCCCCGTGAGTGGAATTGCAAGCCGAGCCGGAATATCCAGCGAAAGAATCGGCGATGTCGGAATAATCCCCGGCATCTTCTTTTCAATATCGGATAGTAAATCAGTTGTTGAACGAATTTCCGGTTGCGGTTCTTTCGGCGTTTGAGCAAGCAATACCGCAAGCCGGTTACTTTGATTTTCCTCGCTTGGTTTTTTCTCAGCGGTTACTTCCGTAACCGTTGCATTATTGGCTGGAGTAGCCGAAGTTGCCGGAATAACAGACGTAACTTTTTCTGTAATCGTAGATGTTGTGTCATTAGAAGTATTTTCAAAAGTATTATCAGAAGTATTTTTGGGGACATTATTAGAAATATCGTTTGGAATATTTTCCTGAACATTGTTAGAGATATTATCCTGTGCCGCAACAACCTCTGTCGGAATAGTAGAATCCAAAACCTTGTCGGGAATAGGATCGGGAATTGCCTCAGCAGCAGGAAGGGGAACAGGTTCGGGTATTTTAGGTTCAATAATCGGAATACCGGATTGCTCAATCGGAATTTGATTTAAACGATTGCCTTTAACAGTCATCAAAATACCAACAGCTGTAATCAGAATCAGAAAAAGAACCGCCAAAACACAAAGTAATATTTTTCGTGTTCGGAGTTCTGTTTCGGAAAGTGTGATTGGCGGTGCCGGCGGTAACGGCGGGAGAACCGAATTTTCCGTAATCCTGTTTTCTTGTGCCGGATTTATAATTCCGGATTCCGTTTCATTTGTCAAAGTATCGGGAAATCTTTTGAATGGCGGTCTTGGGGAAACTTCATCAGGTTGCTGAATAAGAACCATACCGCCGCACTTCGGACATGCAAGAATCTGACCGATCAACTCTTCATTTTTAACAACAAGTTTTGCGTTACAGGTCGTACATTGGATCGTAAACATATCATTCAACAGAATCAGTGTTTAAAAATTATTCAAACCTGCGATTATTGTACCATAGATAATCTGCAGAAACAATAAGTTGTCCGCAAATTAGGCAAATTATCGTAGATTACCGCAGATTATTTTTTGACAAATACGAAACAACAAAAGATATAAAAATTTTTAACTTTAATTTTATTTTTATTTCACCTTTTTGTTATTTTATATTTTAAAAAACTATCTGCGATAATCAACATTATCTGCGGGCTATTTTCTTTTCTCTTTAGCGATTTTTGTTTGAAAAGATTTTGAACCGCTATACTTGACCGGAAGTAATGAAGATAATAGAATACTCACATTAAGATTAGCAATTGGAGTTTAGTGTTGTAACAACCGGATATTGCAATTTGCAGATTTGCGTTGTTATTTTTCAAAAGTATCAATATTAAACGCTCAAATAATGAAAGTTTGAGCAAGAATCTTTATGAAACAAACTCTACAATCTGATTCGTCACGCCGCGAGTTTTTACAATGTTCTGCAAAAACGGCAGCGGTTTCAATGTTGTTTTTTGAGTCTCCGTTCACCTTTGCCGGACAAACGGACTCTTCAACCCAACCCGATAAAAGGAAATCAATTATGTCAAAAATTAAAGGTACTCAAACAGAAAAAAATCTGTTAAAAGCATTTGCCGGTGAATCTCAAGCGAGAAATCGTTATACGTTTTTCTCTGCCAAAGCCTCCGAAGAAGGATATGAACATATTGCTCATATTTTTCTTGAAACAGCCGAACAAGAAAAAGTTCATGCGCTTCAATTCTTCAAATATCTTGACGTTGGCGAAGCATTGGAAATTACAGCGAGTTTTCCGGCGGGATCAATCCTGACCACAGAAAAAAATCTCGAAGCCTCTGCTGCCGGTGAATACGAAGAATGGGCGGTTCTCTATCCCGAATTTGCAAAAATTGCAAAAGAAGAAGGTTTTACCGATGTTTCAAGAACGTTCACTGCAATCTGTGTTTCGGAAAAGCAGCACGAAAGACGTTATCGCGGTTTTCTGGAACATTTGAAAACCGGTGATTTGTTTAAACGGGAGGGTGTTATTTGGCGTTGTCGTTATTGTGGTTTTATCAGCAATACCACAAGTGCACCCAGTATTTGCCCCGCATGTAAAATGCCGCAATCCTGGTTCGAAATTCTCGCCGAAAATTGGTAAAATAAATCTAAAAAAATAAGTCCGCAAAGAACGCTGATAATCACAGATGATTTTTAAAAAGAATCTGCGGCAATCAGCGTAATCTGCGGACAATTTTAAAAAGAATCTGCGGC